>DUJK01000098.1 GCA_013329925.1 Candidatus Poseidoniaceae archaeon | reverse complement strand
TAATCCTTTCATTTTTTTATGGTTCATAGTATATCCCCTTTTTTGGCTTCCCTAAAAACATCTCATACATATATGTTAGTTTGCCCTAAACTATCAAAATTCACCAGGACTAAGCGTCAATCCATTGTGCTGTTAGGCTCTCAACATATCTGTCCTGGTCAATACCGGTATGTCCGATTGGTCGAACCACAACTAGCAAATCTAATTCTCCGCCCCAAGATCCCTTTGCCGCGCAAAATACTTCTCCAACTTTTATCCCATTAGGATCTGAGCTCAAAGTCAAACTCCGTAACTCATACAGCCTAATATCCAATTCATAATTGCCTGTTGCTGTTTGAAAGGTATGTTTAGCCTTGTCTTCAATGGCTAGTAATTTCATTTCTTCGGGATCGATGTTGAAGACAATTTGTTCATCAAGTAACTGGATTGCTTGGTCCATTCTCGCTTGTTGCATATTGAATACATCGGCAATGTTTAGCGTTGAGGAGGCAAGAGATAATTTGGAAAACTGATGGGAGGTCCTGATAGTCAAGGATTGAACAATCTCGACGTTCAATCCGCCCTCATCAGGTAGCATTAGCCAAGTATATTGCTTGCCAGCAGGATATATCGGGGCATTGGGATTTTCAGTGAACAGTGGCTCACCCCATTCATCGGGCGATTTCGGTTCGGATGTTGGAACAAAGCCACCCATCAACAAAACCACCACCATGGATACTGCAGCATAAGCTCTTATTTTGCCAAATTCTTGCCATGAAGCACGGCCTGCTGGGCTAATTGTTGATAGGATTAGCACTACAGGTAAAATAACCATTATCCCATAGGGTACAATCCACAAAAAGATTACACAACTAATCAAAAATTCAAACCCATATTGCCCGTAAGCATTGCGATAATCTAACTCAGATTCATCGTTTGAATATCTATGTTTCAGATAAACAACTGCATAGATAATCGCTACCATGGACAATGAAACAAATACCGGTCCAAGCACCTTAATCACCTACAGGATTTGGTTTTAAGGCAAGAAGGTTTGCTTTGATTGAGATAATATACGGTAGTTTGTCAAGCATGAACAGATTAGCGGTGTCATGGCGGAAGCGGCGCTCGAGTTAATCGAGGTAACATTTCGTCACAAAATATCCTCGCCAAAATTTTTCAAACCTTGGAATAAGCGACAAGGTCCAGGAGTATTCTCGTTGAATCTCACCTTGCCAAAGGGCCAAATTCTTGGACTTGTTGGACCAAATGGCGCTGGCAAGACCACCTTGCTGCGACTATTAGCAGGAGTGATACCATTAGACAGCGGCACGATTAAACTCAACGGAGATGACCTAAATCAACGCCCTGAAGCGATCGATTATTTGTTGCGTTGTAATGTTGGACATATGCCAGAACAAGTCAGATGGAACGGTTCTGAAAGCGTGTTGGAAACCATGAAATTATTTGGTGAAATGCGGGAAGATAAAATAAACTCAAAAAAATTACTGGAACTAGTGGGGCTTTCCTCTAAATTAAATGATGGATTAGACACTCTAAGTCAAGGAATGCGTCAACGTCTCAGCCTGGCTATTTCTTTAATCGGGTCGCCCGAGATATTACTGCTGGACGAACCTTTTAACGGACTGGACCCGGTCGCGGCAAAATCCGTAGAAAAGATGGTCAAGCAACTCGCTGAAAATGGTGTGAGTATCATTATTTCATCACATCATGTCTCTGGCATGGCAAGTTTTGTTGACCGCCTAGCATTAATCCATCAAGGCCAGATTGTGGCTGAGGGAAAAATTTCTGAAATCGAACAGGATTTGGGATTAAGTGATAGAGTTGAAATCGCCGGAACAGGGGAATTGCCGAATTTTGAGAAATTGCTCAACAAGAACAGTAAGTTGCTTTCATCACATCACTCGTCCAGTAAGTGGGAGGTTATGATTTTCCAGCCAGATGCTAAACTAATGTCTAGGATTTTAGAGAACGGACATACAATTGATTTTTGGCAGCCAAAAGCACCTGACATTGTTGAGATGCTGTGTAATGCAACCGGCTTGGAAATAGAAGAAATTGGCATGGAGATAAATCCTGTTAGTATGCTTCCCTTGAGAGTTAGAGGTGAGGAAGAATGATGTTGATTCCTGCTGAAATTTACGCAATTGCAAGGCGTATTTGTCTTGCGAAATGGAAATCTAACCGAATGATAATCATGTTCCCAATCCTTATTTTGTTCATTCCCGGCATGGCTTGGGGATTTTCCGACCCCGATGTAATGTTACCTGGAGGAATTACTCCAGATAATGTTCCAGAAGTCTTGTTTTACACCAGTTTAGGGGTAGTTTTTGCTGGTACAATGTGTGGTGTCTTACTATCGTTTGATGGCATAAGTAGAGACAGATTTAGTGGTGTTTTAGAAGTGAAACTATCTCAACCAATGCCGCGCAGTAGACAATCTATTGGCATCGCTTTGGGCTATTGGGCTGCAATACTGATTCCAGTTTGGGGTCTGTGGCTGGCCTCTACAGCAATTGCAATGTATCGTTTGGATGCATCGATAGAAATTATTGACATCAGTATTTCTTTCATCTCAGTTGGCTTGGTTTTGTTATGGTATGTTTTGTTTAGTTTAATTGCTTCAACGTATTCCAAAGATCAGGGAACTTCCGTTGCCTTTGGTGTTGGAATGTGGTTTTTATTTACCTTTTTATGGGCCTTAGTGACCTCTATGGTCGCTTTTGCCTCAGGAGTCGAAATTGGAGAAGTCAATAATGCTGAGATGATTAAACTCGAAGGTTATCTGGACCTTCTTTCACCAAATGGTGTGTTTCATCATTTATTAGAAACTACACTAGATGACATTGACCGTGGGGTTCATTGGGTAATTTCTTGGTTATCTGCGCTGATTTGGACTTGTGCTCCTTGGTATTGGTTTAAATCCCGCATGAGTAAAATCAAGCCATAAACGGCCATTTGTCATTATGTAAGCCAAAGAGTATTAGACAAGCGGAGCATACCGACAGGCATGGCAGCAAGACGTCACTATGTTCCAGCCACCGCGATTACCATGTTCTTACTAATGCTCTTGATGAGCATGAGTTCAGCTATCGGCAGTAATCAACTAACAGTTAATGAAACACAAAATACCGAAGGAAGACAAGGCAGTAGCGGTCTTTCTGATGTTGACTGTTCAGGGTATACCTTCGAAGATTTATTCGATTACAATTTCGCTCTGTTCAACATCGATATTGAAGAGGATTGGGCTAATGCGGGAATGACCGCGACCGCTTACGTAAATGGCAGTAATTCTGCAACTGTACGTGACAATCTAGATGAATTATTTGATGGTGCTCCTGGCGGCAATAATGAATGGCTCAGCACTGATGAGCGTGAAGCAGTAAGAGAGATTGGTCCAATGTGCATCGAAGACATGGACACTAGACTGGGGGTAAGAGAAGGAGTCCCACACCGAACTGCAAGTGGAGTTGATTGGAATGATATGGAATTTGTCGAATCAGGAATCGCTCTTGATGAGGTCGACTTAATTGCTCCTAATCACCCAGAAGAGCGTCAGTGCAGCAACTTTGGCGCATCAAATGACTGCCGAGAAATTCCAACTTATGCAACTGACGATTTGCAAATCAGTATGTTTGTCAAAACTGGTGAAGAAACTAACATGAGGTTTGACCAACTACCAAATAAAGGTGTTTCCGACTTTACTTTGGCGCTCAACGTCACTAACATGACCAACGCTGAATTAGTCATGACCTTCCCTGCCTTACAGGGACTTAGAATTGCCAATTATTCAATGGAAGATGACGGTGTTGCTATACAAGAAGGAGTTGACTACGTAGCCCCTGTGGAAGAGTTCCTACCAGATGGCAAACTAAGAATTTACCAATCTGTCGATTATGATAAATCTCTATGGCCAATGGGTCGTAACTTGTTCATCGATTTTACCACTGCTGAACCAGAATCAAACGATATACCACAGTGGACATCTTATCACCCAAATAACAACTCCATAATTCCGTTAATGACCGGAACAGAATATCTCACTGTTGCTGCAGACGATTTAGCAGACTGGGCTACTGATTCCAATGGTTGGAACCTAGACTGTACATTTACTGATAACGGTTGGAGTGCAAGACAGGATGAAACTGGAAACCTGCTGGTTACCTCTCCGTCTGGAGCCGCTTCAACAGTAGCAACCTGTGGAATTGTCGACCCATTTGGTGCGGTAGCTGTAGAGACTCTTGATTTCACCTTTGGACAACCGTTTACTGCAACAGCAGAAATCACTGATGGTGAAAACATCGACTTCTCTGTAACACCCACTGGTTTAGTGGCTGAAATGACTGTTAGTGCTCATGCCCATCAAGACGGAATTATGGGGTCAATGAGATCTTCAATGGCCAGCAACCAGCCAGTAACAATTGCCTTGCCTATGGACGGCTTAAAGCCTGGAATGGTGATGGTCATGGGATCTGCAAGTGCTAACAATATGATGAATTTTGACTACATGTTAGACTATGGATTAGAAAAGCAAAGTCTTCCACCATCGATAACCCTAAAGATGAGTTTTGACGGAATGAATGCTACTTGGGATGCATCAGGTTTACAATTCACGCTAAAAGGTACGGTCTCAGACCCCGATGGTGAACAAGTTTCAATGTCCCTTCAACTATGTGGCGCTGAAGCAACTGATTTCACTAAGGTTGGAATTAATTGGGAAATTGATGTTTCAATAGCCACCTGTGTACTTCAAGATATTTCCACATATGACGTCATGATTACTGTTACTGATGAATCAGCAGTAACCACTACTCTAGAGATAAACGTAGCAGACCCTAATGCTGTTGATGATTCCAATGATGACGCTACAAGCGATAGTGATAGTGGAGATGACAGTAGTGCCCTGCCAAGCGTATCACTACTAGCAACATTGAGTGTCACTCTTCTTGGCGCGGCATTTGCCAGAAGAAAACAAACTCTCTGATTAGACCAAGGATGTCTTGTTATGTTCACAG
Source organism: Candidatus Poseidoniaceae archaeon (assembly GCA_013329925.1). Lineage (GTDB taxonomy): Archaea > Thermoplasmatota > Poseidoniia > Poseidoniales > Poseidoniaceae > MGIIa-L1 > MGIIa-L1 sp8734u. Next base: position 12,249 of record DUJK01000098.1, on the reverse strand, counting down.
GTTCAATTGAGTCACATAGTCATGAAGGTGGTTTACTCGCCTCTTTTACTGGTTCTTCACCCGCACTTGGTTCAATAATTGTTAGTTCTGATGACGGTACCTACATTGGCAAGATAGATGCCGTTTTGGGTGGTACTGAATCGCCAATTGCCCATATTGCCCATCTTGACCGGAAAATGGATGCAAGTCAATTCATTGGCATTGATGTAAAAATACGACCAAAAGCAGAGCGAGAAAATCGATTTGACAGACCTCGACGTGACCGAAACGACCGACGACGTAATGATGACAGAGGCGGAAGAAGAGATGACAGAAGAGACTCTCGACGAGATAATCGTAGAGACTTCGGCAGAGACCACCGACGTAGCAATGACAGGGATAACCGCTTCAGGGGAAATGAGCGCAGAGATTCTCATGGAGACAATGATTGGGATTGCCCAAAATGCAACAATTCCAACTTTGCTAGAAGAGTAGAATGTAACAGATGTGGCGCTCCAAAGCCAGGTGGCGGACACTCTGGTGACAGAAGAAACTCTAGGCATGATTCTCGCCCACCAAGAAGAGATAATCGACGAGATTCTCGAGACCGAAATTACAATCGACCAGAGCGCAAGACGTTTACTGACAATGATTGGGAATGTAAAAAATGTAATAATTCTAATTTTTCCTTTAGAACCGAATGTAATAGATGTGGAGAACCCAAGCCAGGAGGGGGAGGAAATAACAGACAACGTGGACCACGTAGAGATGACCGGCCTCGACGAGATAGTCGGGGTAGTGGCAGAGACCGTGGGCCGCGCAGAGAGCGTGGACCAAGAAGCGACAACCGTTCAAGCAGAGATAGTCGTGGAAATGATAGAGGTAGCGGACCGCGCAGAGAACGAGGAGGGCGTAGAGAACGAGATCCAAACGCTCCAAAATTCCGTCGCGCCAGAGGCAAATCATCAGGTCATGCCCACAACAGAGGACCACAACCCCTTAATGCTCGTCCTGTAAGAAGACATAGAGATGATTAAGTAATTCACTCACGAGCCTAGGTATATGAGTGCTGAAGATCACTACCTTGATGCGATAGAAGCTCTTGATAATGGCAATAGGGAAGAGGCTTTGAATCAAGCATACAAAGCAGTAAAACTAGATCCTGAACATACCGATGCATGGCAAGTAATTTCTGATTCTCATCTCAACTCAAAAGGACAGTCTGACAATCTAATTGATGCTTCAAAATCATTGAGTGCCGTCAAGAAAATAGTAAATTTAGACCCTTCAAGAATAGATATGTGGGTGAGAGGGGGTAGATTACTCGCGGATGAATTAGGATTGATGATTGATGCTCTTGAATGGTGGCAAGAAGTTCGCCATCACGCTCCACATGAAGTCACTCCACTGGTTGAACAAGCGACAATCATGGCTGATTTGGGACTATATCAGGAAGGCCGAGAAAGAATTGAGACTATCCTAAATGAAAATATGGATGTTGCAACTAGCCAATATGGTAGAGTTCACCAATTGCTTGGATTATTCAATTCTGCCATACAAGAAGATCAAACTCAGTACTTCAAACCATGGGAAAAGCGCCACCCTGGTTGGTCAGCAATCGAATCAAAAATGCGTAAGCCACCGGTTTCTGAAACCTTCATCTTCATGCTAGTCACTGTACCAATCCTATTTGGTGTGGTTGTTTTGTCAAACATGTTAGCAGGAGAAGGTTTTACTGCCTTTTGTCTTACTTCAATCGTCATCTTTGTTGCAGTGATTGCCGGAATGAGATTTACCAAAAATATGTTCAGAAGCATTAACCGACCCGCGTTTAATCTACTTAGAGCCATGAATTTTGAGTCTTCCACCGGATATTCAGTTATCTCAGAAGAGATTAAAACCTCGGTATTGTATATGTATATACTCCAACGCAAGCCTATTGCTTGGCAAGAAAGAATGCTATTGATTGTTGAAGAAAACACTTCACTACCAAAAAACTGGAAATTGGAGTTACCCGATTTCGACTCACACTTAGATGAGATAGGTCACATTGAGGATGGTGATGAACAACCATTCTGGGAAGCTGGGGACACAGCAGAACCCCATGAAGAAGAATAATCACGTTCCAGCGTTGTAATCATCTATGTAAGCAACTTGCTCTTCTGTCAAAGAATCGATATCAAATCCAAGTGTTGCAAGTTTAGTAGTTGCCAGACCTTGGTCTTGTTCTGTAGTGATATCATACACTATTGGTTGCATATCCTTGCCTTCTTTTGCTAGACGACAAAGCGCTAGATATTGATTAGCAAACGACATGTCCATTACTTCTGATGGATGGCCTTCTGCCGCTGCAAGGTTAACCAGTCTACCGTCTGCAAGTACGAAAATTTTCCTACCATCATTCATGGTATATTCATTGTTATTGTCACGAATAGTTCGCTTACTCGATGCTAGTCCTTCCAACTGTCCGATATTTATTTCACAATCATAGTGACCAGTATTGGAAACAATCGCCCCATCTTTCATCGAAGCAAAATGTCGCTCAACAATTATGTCTTTCATTCCAGTAGCTGTACAGAAGATATCTCCCAAAGCAGCTGCTTCATCCATCTTCATGACCCTAAACCCGTCCATTACTGCTCTTAGTGCTGGTAGTGGGTCGATTTCAGTAATGATTACATTCGCACCCATTCCTTGGGCTCTCATAGCTACGCCTTTGCCGCAATGTCCGTATCCAGCAACAACAAATGTTTTGCCAGCAATCAAGACAGATGTGGCTCTGAGTATTCCATCGATAGTTGATTGACCAGTTCCGTAAACATTGTCGAAATCCCACTTTGTGATAGCATCATTAACCGCGATGACTGGGTATTTCAGATCTCCAGCTTTACCCATAGCCCTCAATCTATGAACTCCAGTCGTAGTTTCTTCAGTTCCGCCAATAACTCCTGCAGCATATTCTTCCTTTTCCCCGTGGACACGAACGATAAGATCAGCACCATCATCGAGGGTAAGAGTCGGATTAAATTCTAGTGTCTTGTCGATACACCAGTAGAAATCTTCGACGCTTTGACCGTGCCAAGCATGGATAGAGTACCCTTCTTGAGCAAGCCATGCTGCAACATCATCTTGAGTTGATAGTGGATTACAACCTGACCAAGAAATCTCAGCACCAGCTGCGGCTATTGTTTCAATAAGAACAGCAGTTTCTTTGGTAACGTGTAGACAACCAGCAACTCTCATTCCTGCTAATGGTTTGGTGTTTAGCGCTTCTTCTTTTAGCGCTGCTAGAACAGGCATTCTAGCCCTTGCCCAATCTACTCTTAGTGACCCGGATTCGGCCAGATTGATGTCTGCTACTGTGTACTTGTCAGTCTTGTCCATGGGCGAGGCTACAACCGGTCACTTTTGAACTCATTGACTAATTGCCAAATCAGTTTCAAAAATGATCTTATCCTTGTTGTTGAATGTATGCTGCCGCATATTGTTGCGCATAGGCCGCTGCAGTCTGTTCATCATACCCTTGAGTAATGAACTGCTGGTAATATTGTTGGTACGCAGCATCCATCGCAGGGTTGGTTGCAGCTGGAGCCGCCTGAGCAACTTGCTGTTGACCGCCTCCACCCGTCAATCCTGCTTGAGCAGCATATTGTGCCGCATACGATCTTGCAGTATCCTCAGGATATCCTTGAGCGATCAATTGTTGGACATATTGCTCAACTGGGTCTTGTTCTTGGAAAGCTCCTGTTAGGCTGAAATCCTTGTAATCTCCATCCATACCTTCTCCTCCGCTTTTTCTTAGGAACAACAGTGTCAAGATGACAATTAGAATTAATACAACTGCTCCAATACCAATTGCCACGATATTAGTGTCTGACTGAGCACCATCTCCTCCATCATCGGATGATGGGGCAACCCATTCACCATTTTCTAGAGAATACTCGCCGTCCCAATCACATGCACCATTGATGAAAACCCATTCGCCATCTGGATCAGCTAGTATCACTTCATCTGGCACAGATACTCCACGACAAATTGGTAATGATAATGTGATGGTACTTGGATTGTATAGTTGCACATAGTTTGGATCACTCAAAGAGAGTTGTTGTTCAGTGTTCCAACGCTTTTCTGAATCTTTGGAAGGATCAAATTCGTAAACTCTTATGTAAATTATGACGTCTACCGGGGTATTCGAGTGGAATCTATCAATATCTAGGCTCAACTCAAAAGAGTCGCCTGTTCCAACTGGATTCTTTAGAACTGCTAGTTCTTTTGTCCCCTTGGCAGTTTCTAATACCCTTGCGTCGGTTTCGTCTAACAGAGATTCATTCCAAGTTATTTCCACGTATGCATCGCCTTCATCAGAACCTCCACTAACAAACCCTGATAGGTTGAAGAATGAACTACTGTAGCCTTGTTGATCGCCCCAGTTGGTAAAATCAATAAGTGGAGGTTCATCGCCAAAGCCTTGTGGTTTGACATCGAAACAGAATTCCATATCATCGTCCCACTTACCTGATTTGTCGTAAACTGTTAGTTTAATCTTGATTGGTTGTATCGGTGATTCAGTATTAGGGTTGTAAGTTAGATTTCTGCCAGCATATGATTCGCCATTTTCATCAACACCGTATCCACCAAAGGTATATTGCCAAACACCCAAACTTGATTCATATTGGATGTAAGTATTTGCGTTGACATTAATTGCTTCATCCCATGGTTTATCGAACAGAACTTCCCATTCATATCTCTCAATTCCGTTACCTTCTAGTGCGTCAGGATCTGATGAATTAAAGGCATTGAAATCAATTGGTAATTGACCACTTTCGTCTAGAGTAATCTCATACTTAGGATAATTATCTAGGCTGGAACAAGTTCCAACATATTCAATGTTGTCTGCATAACTGTCTTTCATAACCACATAAGCATCGGCAATTGGGTTAAACGCGTCAGCATTTGCATCATTAGTCTCAACTACCACTGACAGTACCCTTGAATGACCGTTATCATCGTGTAGCCAAAGAGTAATTGTCCATTGCTCTCCTTGTTTACATTCTCCTTGGGTACCAATTGACTTACAGAAGTCCATTACTGGTGAAGATTCTGTTTCAAACAATGGAGATGTGTAATGATCGACTTGACCTGGGGCCATAGTCCCTAGATCCCAAGATGTTGGTCCAGAAATTAACCAATCAGTTCGTAAATCTACCTGAGCGTCAGATTGGTAGCTAAATGTCAATTGTGCATTACTCTTCATGTAAACTGTTGCGTATCCAGCACCGAGTGCAGCGTCTGGAACTACACCATCAATTAGAATGTCAGTGCCATCTCTCATCTCACCAAATGGATTTGGATAGTCGTCTACTTGATATTTCAATAGGTTACTGAGCAATGCAAAGTCCAAACTTGATGCATTGCCTGACTTAGACTCTAGATCGATTGTGGAAACAATCATTCCACCTTGTCCGTAGCTACAAACCCCCAGCAGAACATCCTCAGTATCTGTTGAATCACGAATGATTGGTTGGAAACTCGCCACATTTTGATTACCTGAACAAATCTTAGGAACATCTGAAGTTGCTTCGCTACCAACGTCTAGTACCGAATTCGCTACTGGAGTAAATACCTCAAACTTATCCTCATCAATATTGTCCATAATCGGGTGGAATTCGTCGTAAACTTCCATATCAGCATATGTAATTTCAGCACCATTGGTCTTGTCAGCAATTACCAGGCCAAGTGGTAATCTTGGTTCGACATTTGTTCCAAGACCATAGGTCTGAGTCCCGTGTGCAGCCAAATGCGCTTGTATTGTACCGCCACTGCTCATGAAATTAACCAAAACTTGCTTTCTGTCAACATTGCTTACTGTATCAGATATGGTCTTGTAGTAGGCTTTTCCATCATCTTTTGCAGTGTTGAAATCTTGCCATGGCAAGACAATCTTATCGAAGTTAGTAAACCAGTTAGTCTTGAAATAATCATCCCAATCATTCATGGCAAATTGAGTGTAAGACATACCATTAGCCGCAATATCTTCAATGATTCTTGATGTACCGCTGGTTTTATCAGACAATATCGCGATATCGACCTCATCGGCAAATGTAGCAAAGAAGTACACTGGATCACCTGATGGAGTGCCATCATCTAACTGAGCGCGATAACTGATGTTGTATGTATGTCCATCTTGATATCCTGCCCAGGGAGTAAAGGATAGATCAATTCTTTGTCCGTTCAACAGAGATTGTGCTGGTCCTGCACTTACGCTGTGGGCAAGTGAACCTGTAGTCTCATCAAATATTTCCATGTAGAAAACATAGTCTCCTTCAAGAACTCCGTTTGTTGCAGTCATTTCCCAATTATGAGTCAAAGAGCTATCTATTGGTAGAACGCAATTAAGTCTAACCTCATCTAAACAGGCTAATCTCTTAGGCTGACTCAGTACAATATCTACTGATTTGACGTCAAATATAACACGCTTGATGTTATTGGCAGTTGATAATTCATCATTTCCGTACCAGTTAGTACCAACTGTAGTATTATCAAAGACAGTCTCTACTTCAATCATGTATACGCCGGCCACGAAATCGTGGTCTGCAATTAGGTCTGTTGAGGAATCTTCTGCGTCTACAGAGGTTCTGCTTATGGAATAGGAGTTATCCTCAATGAAAGTAAATTCTTTCAAAGTGATGTTGTTTATTCCAACGCCCTTGAAACCATCGTTTATGCCATTTCTTCCATCATCATCTGAAAAGAAATCGAAGTTTAAATCAACAATTGAGTCTGCTAAAGAGATACATTGTGTAGACCATTCGCTAGAGTCGGGTGAGGTGGTATTCAACACATACAAATGGGTCAAATCAAGATTTGTTGTCTTGACTAACCTGTCGGAATTAAAGAATACATTCCAATTGCCACTAAGTCCATCGGTCGTTCTTGGGTCGCCAATGTATTCAATTTCTTCAAAGTCAATTGGATTTGTTTCGTTAACTATACCGTTTCCGTCTTCATCTATCTGGCAAGTTCCATCCTCATTGTAATCATTCCATTGCCCATAAACAATGGCTGTGTTATCTGTTGAATCCTTGGTGAAATCAACCGTTACAGCCATGTAATCACTGGGTTCAATATTACCTTGAGAATCTACTTCGAAGAACGTGTCTGCATAATACTCAAACGAGAGAGAAACGAAATCGCTTTCCAAGTCTTCTAGATCGATATCTGTAATAGTCATTGTTTCATTTTCCCATGCATCACCATAACCCAGTGTTGCTGTTTGGCACGGATGTCCAAACCAGTATGAGTTACTGTTGAATACTAAATCAGATGGGCAATCTAAGGTATCGTTGTAAGTAGTACCTTTTGGATTGTTACTTTGCGTATATCTTGTTCCGTCTGTAGAATTATCAAAGGTAATAATACAATCTGAACCAGGAGTTCCACATTTTACTGTATCAGGATCAGCGGTGAATACTGTTGCTGTAATATCAAAGTCAACTATTGTATTACCGTAGTTGTTAGTGGTCGCGGAAATTGGATATGTGCCTTGAGCATAAAGCTGTCCGGGTTCGAAGTATTCTATCTTTTCGAGCGCTGGATCGTATAGATTAAACGGCGTCACATAACCAACAATTTCGTCATTTAGTACCTGTTCATCCCAAGCGTTGTTGGATAATGTTGCCGATATACGATAAGTCGTATCGTTCAAGAAATCTGCTTGTAGGCTTGCAATATATTCTTGTCCTGGACCCAAATTGTTTAGTTGAATTTGAGTTTGTTGGTTTTGCACGTTAGGGAAGAATGCAGTATTCTGCTTAAAGATGGTCAAGTTATCAACGCCAAATCCATCATTTCCTGTCCATGTTGATTCATTTTCGTCAGAGATTGAACCCTCAAAACCGGTTCTAAATCTGAAACGCAAGTCAACGGTTTCTCCAGCCCAAGGGCTTAGATCAAAGGTGCCAAGTCCGTCATCAGTAAAATTATTCCAACCGTAGAAAGTATTGAAGGAATATATTCCATAATAATAAAGCCCTTCTGCGTATCCACCATAGGCATTTTCTTTGAATATTCTATCCAAGTCAAATCCACCCCACATCGAGGTACGTGACCAGCAAGCGCCTTCTATGTAAGCAGTAACTGGGCAACTGATAGTTGACCATCCAGTTTCTTCACTACCAACCTCAATCATTGCTAAATCATCCCATACATCACCAACAACAAACCCATTGGTATCAGCGCTACCAAGAGCGCCAAATCCAAGGTCTTGGTATAACTCAACGCTCATGAAAGCACGGTCTGAACCAGTTAAATCAACGTCTTTTAGCACCATTGCTTCATCCCAATTAGCGCCATATCCTGTCCATTCTCCACCTGTGCTGTTGGTTTTTGTTTCACCAGACCACATGAAGTGGGTTGGATTTAGATAATTGGCAGAGTAATCTGCTTGTGATTCATCAGGGTCTGTTCCCGTTCCGCTAGAAGGAGTTGTTTGTTCGTTCCAGTGGTGATTACCATCAACATAATCGATATAATCCCAAGTACATCCCGAGCCACAAACTCCTAAGTTTTCTGGCGAGTCCCAATCATTAGCATAAACAGTCTGATTAGTTGAATTAAGTTCATCAACAACCTTTAGTTCTACATCTAAAGTAGCGCTTTGGCCGTTTAATACATTCATTCCAGTATTGGTTACTGTTACATTTATGTCTCTTAGACCTTCACCAACTACACCAAATGAACGGTCTACTGGAGAGATCTCGATGCCAGAAACTGACAGGTCTTGGCTATCCATCTCAATCACAGAAATTGTATCATACTGGCCGTCCCAACCAAAGTTATCTCTCCAGCCACCAAATCTCCAGTTCTTGTGTGCAACAACTATGTCTGGTGCAGAATTTGGCCCGCCGGCCAACTGACCTACTTCAGCTGTGTGAGGTCTTCGCCCAGCAGCGTATGATAGAGGACTTAGATGACCCCCATTACCGTCTGAAAGGGTCACTTGGATGGTAGTAGGATAATTTAGGAAAAAGTTAGATGATGTTCCGCCAGCAGAGTCGGTAGAATTCTGCTGATAAGCAAGGGTTGGATTGATGAAATCTGGTTGTTGGTCTCCATTCAAGTCATCGACAGTCAATGACCACGAGATATAGGGGCCGAAATAGGCCTTCTGAGGTGATGTCCAAGTACCAGAGGTGGATGATGTGACGTAGGTAACATTCTCGATATCTGCGTCATTAAGCGCTAATACATCGGCAACTCCGTCGCCATCTAAATCCGCAACAGCCAGATCTGATGAGGTCTCAGTTTGCATATTTATTACGTGTTCACCAACACTAGGAGTTGTACTGAAAGTGTAGGTCAGCGGGAAAGTGTTGGTTTGGCAATTGAATTCAACGATGGAAACGTTATCGTCATGACCCGGGTTGGTTGATTGGCCTGTAGCATAATCTAGACCTTCGCTTCTTAGCAACCACATGTCATTATCAAAACAGGTTCCTCCGCCACCTAGTCCTCCACCAACTTGTGATTCTCCCCAATCACCGGCAGTAAATGCACGGTAGGTGTTTTGTTGAGCCGGGCCTAGGTTAGTGACGATACCTTGGGTATTGGAAGTAATAGGGCCAAGATATGTTACGACTCTTTGGGTGGTAATATCTGCTTGCAAGTCTAGTACCATAACGTCATCATTACCGTCGTTGTTAAGATCAGAAACTTCTAGGTCCCAAGCCCAAAAGTGAGTAAACCTTGGCCCAATAGACCAAGTCTTCTCGTTACAGCCGCCGTTTTCAATGATAGTTACGTTACCAGGCTCGCCTGCTGGAGAGCCATCATCGTTAGTTTTGAACGGGTTGTTTCTTTGGAAAATTACTATGTCATCAACTCCGTCGTTGGTAAAGTCGCCAACTTCGATAAATTGTACATTCGAAAATTCGTCCCAATCAGCATTCCTGTCTTGGTTAGCAGTAACCCAAATATCTTGGCGTTCAGAAAAATCGCCATTACCATCGTTCCATAGAACTGTGATGGTATGGGTGCCGTCTGTAGCAATTGCAATATCATTATGATTATCACAGTTAAAATCGCCAATAGCAACATCGTGTGGGTCACGATTAGTGGTATACGTTCTTGCTTGAGATGCACTTGCTGTAGTTGCTAAAGCGGCAGTTGTTGATAATACCATCAATAAACAAAGCAGAATACTTCTTGCGCGGGCCTTGAAGAGATTGTCTTGGGAAAACATCGTCATCACTTGTTGAGCCATAATAACTACCACTTTAATTCCTTTGGGCTTTTGTCTTTGACAAAACAGCACACATGCACCGCAGTGGGGCGAAAAGGTGTTTACAAAATCTATTTGCTCAAAATCAGACTTTACCTGCTAGCCATCTGGGTGATGGGCCCCAACCTACGGCATCCCCACCATGGACTTTGACAAGTTTACCGGCGGTGAATAAGGATTCTAACCAAACCTCTAGTGCAGTCCCTTCCCGCTTGCCAAGTTTGCTACTGGCAATTTCTTCAATATCTGCAGTTTTAAGAGCAGTAAAGCCATAATCTCTAACTACGATATTCATCAGTTCACGAAGCCAAGCTTCAGCCATTGGATCGATACTCATTGTCCCCTGAACAGGCAAAGGCTCATCCAATTCAGAAAAAATTTCCATTAACTCTATTGGATCCGGTTTGGTTAAAACATCGAGTCCTAAGGCACGTAATTCTTTACTCAAATCTAATTCACCAATCGGCCTTCTGACAATTGGTATTCTTGAAGGGTCCGGCTCAGGGCCCATGTCCAAGGGTTTCTCCCCTATTGAATCGTCATCCGTTTCGTTTGACGACTCAGATTTGTTGTTGTTGGACACTCCCGAGGTATTTGATGCCTTTACTTCTGAGCCCAACGGCATCATCCATCCGACACCTTGCAAACCTAATTCAGATACTTTTTGGCGCACCCAATCAGCATCGCCCCGCAGTAGAATCTCGGCGTCATTTTCATCGGAACGAAAGCGATATTGGACAAATCCCTTCAATTCCGCCATGGTCATTCCTCAAACTTTCTTGCCTTCAAATTGGCGATGTTATTTTGCTAATTGACGCAAAACAGTATGCAATATACCGCCATTACGATAATAATCAACTTCTACTGGAGTATCAAGCCTTACTTGTGCCTCAAAGTTAAGTGAGGTGCCATCAAGTCTTGTTGCCGTTATTGTCAACATTTGCAATGGTTGAACATCATTTGTTACCGGAATGTCATACAGTTCAGAACCATCAAGGCCTAAACTTTCATGGCTCTCGCCTTCTTTGAAAGTTAGTGGCAAAACGCCCATTCCAACTAGATTAGAGCGATGTATTCTTTCAAATGAAGTTGCAATTACCGCTTTTACTCCTAGCAAATAAGTCCCTTTTGCCGCCCAATCTCTAGATGAACCGGTACCATATTGCGAACCGGCAAGCACTACTTTTGGACCATCATAAGCATTAGCTGCATCAAATACTGAAACAACTTCTCCTGATTGTGGATGTTTGGCAAATCCTCCTTCAGTCCCTGGTGCCATTTGATTACGAATCCTAACATTGGCAAAGGTCCCTCGCATCATTATTTCGTGATTGCCGCGCCGACTGCCAAACGAATTGAAGTCAGACCGCTGAACCCCTCTCTCAACCAACCACTTACCAGCAGGGCCACTCGCAGGGAATGAGCCCGCTGGAGAGATGTGGTCCGTGGTAATTGAATCACCAAGTTTTAGCAGAACTGTTGCTTGGTTAATCGATTCAATCGGCGATGGTTCTGCAGATAGGCCGGAAAAGAATGTTGGCAAACGGATGTATGTTGATTCGGCTTCCCAAGGATATAGTGGGGTGTCTTTGGCAGGTATTGAATCCCATCTTGGCTCGTTCATGGCATCTGCATAACGTTGCCTAAACATGCTTGGAGTGATGGCTGAAAGAGCCTCGGCTAATTCTTCGTCGGATGGCCAAACTTCAGACATCATTACTGGATTACCATCAGTATCAAAGCCCAGCGGTTCGGTAGTAAGATCAACTTCTAAACTACCAGCGATTGCATAAGCAACAACTAATGGCGGGCTTGCCAAGTAAGAAGCCTTTACTTTGCTGTGGACTCTTCCTTCAAAATTCCTGTTACCCGAAATAACTGAACCAACAATAAGGCCTGCTTCATCGATGGCTGTATCTATTTCTTCAGGCAAAGGCCCAGAGTTGCCAATACAGGTAGTACAACCATAACCAACTACATTGAAACCCATA
>DUJK01000011.1:6475-15017 GCA_013329925.1 Candidatus Poseidoniaceae archaeon | reverse complement strand
CAAGTAATATTTTTGTTATCTAATTCAATTAACACTTGGCCAAGTTTCTTACTTTGATTTTCAATATCACCAGATTGAGTGGTAATACAAGAGATACTTCTCATACAACCAATGGCTTTTATTTCGCCAGACTGAATTATATTTGGCCCAATAATTGTTGGGGCATTAGTATTGATTGGTGAGTTTAGATTTCTAATTTCTATTGGTATACCAACCTCTTTTAACGGAATCATGGTTGTATGGTGAATTACTGGAGCGTCTAGTCTAGATAATTCTCTAGCCTCATCATATCCTAAATATGGTATCGAATTTGTTGCCACGCCCCACCTTGGATTGATTGGAAGTATACCATCAACATCTTTCCAGAGAATTAATTTCTCCGCATCCAATATTCTAGCAATTGCTGCGGCGGTATGATCACTGCCTCCTCTACTAAGTAGAGCCAGTTGACCATCTAGTCCTTCTCCGAACCATCCAGTTACCACCGGGATTCCAGTAAAAGCAGAATAATCCAAGGTTTTCACCGATTTTTCGATATCAACGCTACTCGCCGAGTTTATGCCATTAAGACATATTCCAATATCTTCAGACCCCACTGGGTGTGCATCAAGGCCATGTTTTCGTAGTTCATTAGCCACTACTAATGCTGAGAGTCTTTCTCCTGCAGCGAGTAATGTGTTGATATCAACGATACTTTCTGGATTTTTAGATAGTTTCAACAAAGATTTGTCGATACCTTGTAACACATTCAAGAATTTTGTCGAGAATATGGATTCCTCAATGTCACTTGAGAAGCGAATATGTTGTTTTTTCAAATCAGAAATTAATTTAGTGGCATAACGCGGTTCATTTGCTGCTCTAATTAATCGGTCAGTTGCCCCCCAAAGGGCAGAAACCACAATTACTGAATTACCTCTTTGTGCTTCAATTATTGAAGAAATAAGGTTTAGATCTGAAGAATCTCTTAGGCATGAGCCACCAAATTTGTGAACTATTACATCATTTATCAATAAACTCACCTCGTATTGCTAAATCACAAATAACCAATTTAGCCATAGCCTCGACAACAGCGACAGCTCTGGGTGCTAAGACTGGATCATGCCTACCTTTGACTTGTAATGGTTCTATTTTGTTTGTTTTAACATTCAAGGTAAGTTGCTCTTTAGCGATGCTAGATGGTGGTTTGAATGCCACCTTTAGATACAAATTAGAGCCGGTGGAAAGTCCTGCTAGAGCCCCATCAGGTTTGTTCCCTAATAATTGTGGATTGTTTTTATCGCCACCCCAAGAATCATTATGATCGCTTCCTTTCATCTGTACTACTGAAAAACCTCGACCAAATTCTACTCCTCGTGCAGCAGGTATAGCCATCATTGCTCTTGCTAGGTATGGTTCAAGTCCATCAAACCAAGGTTCTCCAATCCCAATTGGCATTCCAGAAATCTGTAGTTCTACTTTACTGCCAATCGAATCTAAATTCATTCGATGCTGTTCAACTAGTTTTATCATTTCCTTCGCGGCTGTTTTATCTTGACACCTAATATCTCTACATTCCTCAGTTTCCCATTTAGGTTCACATTCAGCTAACGGTTTTGAATCAATTATGCCAATAGAACAAACATGAGCGTTGATATTTATGCCAAGTTGTTCAATTAGTGGTGTGATTATTGCTGAGGCTGCGACTATTGGTGCAGTTAGTCTTGCACTAGACATTCCACCACCTCTAAGGTCTGCTTCTCCATCAGTCTTTTTCATCATCACCATATCTTGGTGCCCAGGTCGTGGATGGTCTGGTAAAAAAGAATAATCTTTAGTTCTAACATCTTTATTTTTTATTGAAATCTCAATTTTTTCCCCAGTAGTAACGCCATTATCAACGCCCGATAAAAATTTAACATTATCTGGTTCTCGCCTTTTACTAGCATATCTTCCGCCAGGCCTACGTTCGCTCATGAGATTCTCTAGTTTAGGAAAATCGATACTTATTCCTGCTGGAACCCCTTCAAGAAATGCTCCAACCAATGGACCATGACTGGTTCCAAACAAGGTAAGTCTGAGGACTTCACCGAGGCTCATTTGCATCTGTATCACCTAATCCTATAGCCATCACTTCAATAATGTGCGTAATTTTACTAGGAGTCAGTTTCATCATTATCTTGCGATAAAAATTTAGTTTCAATTATTAAATCATCCTTGAGGAATTTAGAGAAGTTAGAAATTATTCTGTCTGCTGAAGATCTCACCAAACTTGGAATTATTATGGCTATTGCTGGACCAGAACCAGACATACCTGCGGCTCTTGCTCCGGCTAAGAAAGCGTCATTAGAGTATTTGCGCCCTATGATGTCATTGAGTACTCCACAAACCGCTCTTCCATTAATCGTTAAACAATTCAATATTTCGCCTTGTTGAAGGGCAATAAGAGCTTTTTCAAATTCTTGATAAAATGGAATGAAATCTTCAAGCTCAGGTTTATTCGGCCGTTCATCTCGGCATATTAATAGGACAATCCAGTCATCCGGATTTAGACCAGGGCCTTCCATGACTACGCTACTGTCTATTGTTTCAGCATTAGCATCGATTAATTTCCAGCCCTTTGTCAAACATGCCCAAGAATCATCAATAGAACCAGTGATTGAGACACCTGCATTAACTTGAGACTGCGAGGATATTGCGACTATTTCAGCATCTGAAAGTTCTGATTCAGTTGCCTCACATAGCGCTTTAATTGCCGCAATGGAAATTGCTGCACTTGACTTTAATCCCCTTCGAGGTGGTATTTTAGATGCTACCGCCCAGTGTATATCCTCCTTTTCCAATCCTTCCGGCAAAGGCATTCCACTAGATAGCCAAGATTCAACAACATTTTCTAACAAGTTGTCCGGGTCATTTAACTCTCGTTTAATTGGCCTATCTAATACTTTGACAATTACCGGAAGGTCAAGTGATAATGAAGCGCCATAACCTGTGCCGGCAGCGTGTAATAAGCTGCATGCGCCATGAGAGTTACCAGATCCTATTACTGCCATGGTTAAATCTCCTTTGAAGTGATATTGACTTTATTGCCAATATGCCTTGTATGAGTGGATTGGTGGCAAAGAACACCGTCTCCCTTGGATAATTCAGTCACTGATTTCACCTCGCCGTTTTGACAAACCACGCGAACGGTCTCCGCCTGTTGGAGAAAGATAGAAGAGACTCTATCATAGTTATTTACCCAATAGATTGCTAAAAAAGGCCTCTTTTCTATTTTCAATCTGCCAATAATACCGGTTCTCTTACTGCCTTTTGAGGTTACGATTAGAACTTCATCGCCCGAAGTTAGCTCAGATATATACTTAGTTTTTCCATCAGCCATCATGATGTAAGAATGTGGAGCCCCAGCATTGACTCTAAATGGCCTTGAGGGAACGAATTCAGAAGCTAATACTTCCCCATGAACCAGCGCTAATGAAGATGCAGAAGACCCAATTAACAATCCTTCCCCAAACTCCAGCATAGTTGTAAGATCGATACAAAATCTCTCACCAACTCCACCATTTTTGATTTCAGAAATTATACATTGTTCTAGTTCTAAATTATCAACAAATACCTCATGCTTTGCTGGTTCATTTTCCTTCAACGCTAATCTTTGTGCTTTGGCTATTTCAGCGGCTTCTATCATCGGGGGTTCTTGATTGATAATTATCGCATCAACACCTTTTTCTAACGCAAAGGCAATACCTTGAACATCTTCGATTTGAGTTACTTTTACTGCTAATTTAGTACCAGTTCCTTCGCATTCAGAAATGAGGTTTTCAATCGGTATCATCTTCCAATCTGTGAACTCCAATACTAGCCATTCGATCAGACCAATTTTTTCTCGTAACAGATTTTGAGAATCAATGTCAGTTATCTTGCCAGAAATACCAATATTTATTTTGTTTTCAAAAATCAAATCCCCATCTTGGTAAAGCGATTGGTTGGCATCGTTTGTCAAAACTTTATCAAAAACATTTGCTGGATGCTGTGGTTTAGGAATGTTCCTAGAATCGCACCAAACTTGCAAAACATATCCCTCAGAGTGAGCATTTTTCAATGGCTTGGTCAACTGTGGCGCCTTGATGAACAATCATTACTAGTGCCTTAGCTATTGAAGTAACTTGCGGATGGGCAAAAATTTGACGACCCATACATACTCCTGAACCACCAGATTCCAAAGACTGTTTAACCATGGTAAGAATTTCTCTGCTGTTGCCTGATGAAGGTCCACCAGCCACTAATAGCGGTATGGGGGCTGCTTGACATATCTTGGCAAAACTTTTCTTATCACCTGGCCATACAGTCTTTGCTGCATCACAGCCTAATTCAAAGGCGATTCTAGCGGCATGAGCATAGCCGTTTGTTGAGTCACCTTGCATAATTTTCACATTATCTCCGCGAACATAAACCATACCTAGAACAGGGACATTTTTTAGATAGGCTTCCCTTGTTATATGTCCCATTCTTTCTAGCATCTTAGGCTCATTTTTACTCCCAATATTCAGTTGACAAGAAACTCCTACAGCACCGCGTAATAATGCTTCATCAACACCTCCCACCAGTACTTTGTTTGAAGTATTCTTGCCACCATGTCTAGTAGATGCGGATAGGTGCGCAATCATGCTGGTGTTGACTTCATCGCACAAATGGCTGTAGCGATCTACTACGCCCTTGTGTGCGACGATAACATCAACTCCTCCGGCAATTAGGTCATGAATAGTTTGTTCAATATCTTCCAATCCTTCACAGGGGAAATCAGTTACTCCATGGTCAATCGGAACCCATACACCCTTGCCATTTGGGAGGATCTCATCTAGAATCTCCTGTCTCCCCATGTACCTTGCCTAGCGCTTCTAATTGTCAATACTTTGCATTATTGCATGAAATCGGAAATTATTCAAGATTTTTTCCCGACTTATTGACCGATGCTTCAAAAGACTAGTTCGACATGGCTAACATCATGGAACCAGTGACCATTGTTACCATGTCGGCATTAGGCGGCGGTTTCATGGTCGGTGTATGGTACATTTTGGTGAGAAGTGATGCTAAGTTGAACATGCGTCCTGGTATGTCTGCAGAAGGTCTTAGACAAAGCACAGGAGCACCTAGTTTTGGCAGAACAAAACAAGAAATAGATCGAAAATTGGCGATTGTAGAGGCTCGCCGAAGGCGCAGTGAAATTATCCAATCAAGGCTTGCGGTCCAAGAAGCTGAATTAATTGCTGCACAGCGTGCCAGACAGTTGGAGCAGGATGCAGAAAATGAGCGTAATCGACGTCATCAAGACCGTCTTCGAATGGAAGAAGAGGAACGTTTACGGCGAGAAGCAGAGGAAAACCGCTTGAAAGAACAACAACAAGAACAACGTCTCAAACTAGAAGAGGAATCGCGAAGGGCCAATGAGCGGGCTGATGAAGAGGCCCGTCTGCAAAAAGAAAGAGAAGAGTTACGCCAAGCAGAAATGGCCGCTTCTGAAGAGCAACGTCTGGCAGAACTCGAAGCGGCAAAATTGCAAGAAGAAATGGAATCACGTGCTGCAGCTGAAGCAGCAATGTCAGAGTTACAGGAACGATTGAATCGAGAAGGGGCCATGACTGGGGATGTACAAATTTCGCTAATGTGGGAAAATTTCAATGACTTAGATTTACACGTAGTCTGTCCATCTGGAGAAAGAATTCACGGTGGTAACAAACTCTCGCAATGCGGTGGGGAATTAGATGTTGATGCTAACGTAAGGCCAGACACCAAAAAGCCAGTAGAGAATGTTGTTTGGCCTGGAGTTACAGCACCACCAGGATCTTATCAAGTATATGTTCATCACTACAAGAAACACAGAAAGCGACGAACAAAAGATCCAACATCGTTCCAAATTATTGTCAATAATGTCGGTGACTATCGTGAATATCACGGTGATTTAACTCATGGCGACCCTATCAGGCTAGTTTGTCAATTTGATGTCCCTGACAGAGATGAACAAGCACAACACGCTCAACATAGTTTGGAAGAACAAATGCGTTTAGAATCAGAACAATCCGCAAAATTAGAGGCTGAAAAGGAAGCAGAAGAGGCTACTAGGCAAGCAGAAATGGCTGCAGCCGAACAGGAGAGACTCGCAGAACTGGAAGCTGCTAGAGAAGCAGAAGAACTTGCATCGAAGCAAGCTGATGAAGCAGCCATGTCTGAACTACAAGATCGATTAGACAGAGAAGGTGCTCGTTCCGGGGATGTACAAATATCATTGATGTGGGACAATTACAACGATTTGGATTTGCATGTACTCTGCCCATCAGGTGAAAGAATTCATGGTGGTAATAAAAAATCTGAATGCGGTGGAGAATTAGATGTCGACGCCAACGTTAGGCCTGAAACCAAAAAACCTGTCGAGAATGTAGTTTGGGATGATAATACTGCTCAACCAGGAGAATACCAAGTTTATGTCCACCACTACAAAAAACACAAAAAACGACGCACTAAAGACCCTACTAAATTCAAAGTAATCGTCAACAATGTAGGTGATATGTTAGAATTTGATGGAGATTTATCTCATGGTGACCCCATTAAATTAGTAGCTCAATTTAAGGTTCCTTCACAAGAGGAGCGAGATGCTAAAATTGAAGCAATTAGAATGCAGTTGGAGAATTTTGGTTCAAAGAGTCCTAATTCACAAAATGATTCATCAGAAGTAGAAACTGTATTAGATCAAGAAGAATGATTATGACAATATGTCTTCAAGGCGCCCTTCCAGTTTTGCTTTATTGATGGAACGAGCGATTCTTTTTCCAGTAGACATGCGCTCTTCATTGATGTCTGAATAAGGTGAGCCTCCAACAAACGGATTTGATCCTGCGACGATTCTTGCACTTATTTCAAACACTTTGAATTCTAATTTATCAGTTACAATTGTTTCTAAGCAGAATGGTCCAATCATACCTCTACTCTTTTCCTCTAACTCAAATGATTCGGCAACAGTTCCCTCTGCCATTTCAAATGCCTTTGGCAATAAAGACTCTCTAATTACAACGGGTTGGTTTCCAGTGACAACAAACGAAGGCTCAAGGGACATTTCTCTTAAATCTCTCAGCGAACCTAGTTTGTAAAATTCATCAACATTTGATTCATCTCTTCTATCCATTGATAATAATTCTAATCGTCCTAGGTTTTTACCAGCCATACTTCCTTTTCCTTGAACTTGATAACCATCAGTTGCAATGGGGTCAAAGAAGAAGTGCAAGTAATATCTACATCCTAAGACATATTCTTGAATGGTAAATTCTTCTTCAATGTCGACATTTCTTCTAAAATCGCGGTAATCTCTGGCAATGAAATAACCTCTGCCACCCTTTGCTCCAGCATATTTGACAATTACCGGTCCATCAATGTCATGTGGGTCTTCAAGAACTTGAGGCATTTCACAGCCCGCTGCTTCAAGCCATTGACGTTGCCTTTCTCTACTACTTTCCCAGTGCAATATACCTCGATTGCCGAATGTTGGAACTTGAAGAGTTCTAAAGTTTGTCGAACCTAGATATTCCACCAATGAGCCATGTGGAATTATTATGACGTTTCTCTTTCTGAACCATTCTGCATAGTCTAACATTTCTCGATAATCTTCTAACATCAGCCACTCATCGGGGTCCGCTCCAGGGAACGCTTGGTAGAACTTTCTTCGGTTCTCTCCCACTGCGATTCCTAATGTTTTGAATCCTTCTTTTCTTGCTCCATGAAGTATTTGCAATGAGGAGTGAGAAGCAACCACCCCAATTGTTAGATTGTCTAGGTCGTAGTCCGCAAGCCAACTTGCGAGTGTGTCACTATCTACGCCCATGTCAAGGGGTCAAGTATTACCTCTATGAGTATTATGCATTTATTAGCCGGTTTTAGAGAAAATCTGCATACCTGAAGATTTTCTGATATGGTTATAATTTCCTAATATTACGGTCAAAGTTCAAGTCTTTAGTTAAGATGCGTATAGCATGAGTGGCCAAGAAGACACCAACAGAATGACTTATGGCAATTATCTAAGGCTAGATGATATGTTATCTCTTCAGGAAGGGCCACTTGGTTACTCGCCAAAGCCATGTAATGATGAACTTCATTTCATTATAGTGCACCAAGCTTTTGAATTATGGTTTAAATTAGTGTTATCTGAATTAAAAGAAGTTCATGATTTAATGAATAAAGAGCACATAGAAGAAGGTTCAATGCCAAAAATAGTACATCACTTGAAACGGGTATCATCGGTGTTTAACCTAATGTCACAACAATGGAAAGTTATGGAGACGTTAACTCCGCAAGATTTCCTTTCCTTCCGTGACCGACTGGGTACATCCTCAGGTTTTGAATCATGGCAATTACGGCAAATAGAAACAATTCTTGGATTAGAACAGCAACAGAGAGATGCGGGAATGGATCCTGTAAAACATATGGAAAGGTTGGCTAAAGAAGGTAAAATATCGAAAGATGTATTGGTTGATTTTCAAGCGAGAATCAATTCACCTTCCCTTAGTGATTTATTACATAA
>DUJK01000011.1:870-6075 GCA_013329925.1 Candidatus Poseidoniaceae archaeon | reverse complement strand
ACTGAATATTTAGAGAGTCATCTTGAAGCAATGTCTAAGCATAGCGAGATTGTAATTGAACATTTTTTATCGATCGGACATGGTGATGAATCATCTATCAGGTCGCGAATGGAAAAGTCAATTTCGGGTGCTAGAAGTTTTTTAATTCAAGATGGCAAAGTTAACCGTTCCAGAGCAGGTTTACTATTCATTGAGTCATACAGAGACTTGCCACTCTTGTCTTGGCCAAGGAACTTAATAGATTCATTTGTTGAACTAGAACAGTCGTTGTTGCTATTCAGAAATTCTCACGCTAGGATGGTAGAGCGCATGATTGGACGGCGTATGGGCACAGGTGGTTCTAGCGGTGTAGATTATTTAGATGCAACTTTGAAGTATCGAATATTTGTTGATTTATGGACAGTTAGAACTATTTTAGTGAGGAGAGATTTACTACCTGATGTGGTAAATCCGTCTTATTATGAGTTCAACTCACAATGATGATTATTATTGATGTGGGTCAATATCAATTGGGATTAACTCGTGATCATACTCGAACAAAGCAATTTTCAAAGGGTCTAATACGAATCTAACTGATGCTTCTTCAAACCCGTACAGGGAAATCAGTTCTTCTTTGAAGGCTTCTCTTAACTCCTCTTCGCCAGCGTAAAGGGGTGCACCCATCCCAATTTGTAGGGCTCTTGCTCCAATAATTCTTGCTCTTTCAAATCTAGTATGAAGTCGAATTGGCTTAACCATAATAATCACAACGACTCTCAGTCGTGGTTAAGCGTGAGAGCGAGTGTTTTTCAATATAACCCTAGCATATATCGGTAAAGAATCTCTATTCACTCTCATCACTATCGATGCTTTGAAGGCCTTTCCACATAATCAATGCTGGCAGTAAAGCCACAAATAAGGCAATGAAAACCATAATTGCTAATTTGGGTGAATCATCGGTTTTTGAAAGAATTGCAACAGTTTCTTCTTCGGTATTAAAGTCCATATCTCCAGTAGGGTTTTGCGAAAGAGAATTTAGCATCCTTATGCCATCTGATTCCAATGTAAAAATCAATCTCCCTGTCCAGTTATCTAGCCAGCCGGTAAGATTTAGTTGACTTTGATTATGATTTATTTGCATATAGTCTACTGCTAGATGTGATAGATTTCGACTATCAAACTCATGAGAAATAGATTCAGTTTTCCAAATCTTCAATGTGTGATTAGTGGAGGTGTTCCAATTTAGTACTGAGTTAGCGATATTTAATTCATCTATTCCTAAAAATTCAGTTTGATTCTTTGATAGACTTTGATTCAATTCAGTGGCTTGTTTTGTACCTGTTAGCAACCCTTCCCCGTCAATCACTAGAGATGGTATGAATATCAATCTAAAATCTG
Organism: Candidatus Poseidoniaceae archaeon; assembly: GCA_013329925.1. Taxonomy (GTDB): domain Archaea; phylum Thermoplasmatota; class Poseidoniia; order Poseidoniales; family Poseidoniaceae; genus MGIIa-L1; species MGIIa-L1 sp8734u. The sequence continues at coordinate 4,698 of DUJK01000011.1, read as the reverse complement.
TTTCATAGCGCTGATTTGAATAATTCAAATAACTGTAATCAAGTACCGAAGGATGATGTTGGATGATTGCATATTTTGTTGTATCAATATTCTCTATTGAGATTTCAACATCCAAACATGGTTCACACCAATCAGCACCGTAGTACTCAATTAACTGCAAAGGCCTCCATGCATGGCATATCTGCTCTTCTAAGCACTCAGAGTCAATTACCATGACGTCGATTGTATGACCAAAAATAGTTTCTTGATCTGAATTTACTTGCTCTTGCCCTTGAACGGTTACTATACTATTAAAACTACATAGAACTAACATCCATAACATTACAAATAACATAGAGTTGTGACGAGTTATTGGCTTTGTGAGTGCGAGGCATGTGTTCAAAAGGGGCACTCTACTCCAATGAATCATGCAACCCGCTTGGTGGCGACGCCCTTCAACCTTGCCGTTGATGATGCTGGTTTTTGCTATCTTGATAATTTCGTTTGGCGGTGCCATAAGAATTCACGATGCAGGCGAGTCTTGTCCTGACTGGCCCAAGTGCTTTGGAACCTACGGCTTTGATATTTCAGAAGCAGAACAAGAGGCGTATTGGGAAGAGAATCCAGATGAAATAGATTCAAGAGGTATAGAACATCGATATACAGTCTTCGAGATATTCCTCGAGTGGTTTCATAGATTCTTAGTTGGAGTTATTGCTATTCCAGTCTTACTTAATCTATACGTCTCGAAAAAGGGTATCGACAAATACGGAAAGAACAATTTTTATTCTTCTGTCTTTATCACTGTAATGTTATTCATACAAGCAATTGCTGGAGCAGTGACTGTTTTTTATGACAATGCGGACTGGTCAGTAGCATTACATCTTTCACTTGCGTCTATCTTTACTGCTGCGATACTATGGCAATATAAGTTAACTAGAGTTGTTGAAAAAGCGACTTGGTCTTTCACTAAAGCCTCAACTAAATTCGTGAGTAATTACCAGAAAAAGTTTGACCTAATTGCCATATCTGTTTTGATATTGTTAGTATTAGGTGCTTGGGTATCATCAACTGCAGGTGGTCAATACAACCAGTCATGCTCAGTTGGTTTTCCAGATGCTTGGCCACAATGTAACGGTGAAGTTCTTCCGTCTTTGGATAATTCAGGAATATTAGTTCAAATGATCCATAGGGTTGGTGCGCTACTTGTCGGTGTTATCTTGTTAATGTCATTACTCAAACTGAATCAACAAAAAGATGATTATGATTATGCTGAGCCGTATTACAAAGCGATGTTATTTACCACGATATTTTGGTTCAGCAACTTACTAATCGGGGCGTCTTATGTCATAAAGGCGCAAATTGGCGAATTCCCTGAATGGATATCTCTATTACATTTGCTTGGCGGCGTCACAACATTCCTAGTAGCTGCTAGTGGGCCGATGATGTTTAGGCTTACACACTACAAGGATACAGATTGTGATGAGTGATTAGATGGGAGATGACAAAGAACCTCTCAATCCTCATCCCGGATGGTTTACAGTTTTCATTCAATTGATGAAATTAAGAGTTATAGTTTTGCTACAAATCACGGCAATTTGCGCCATATTAGTGCATGATATGTTAGCAAGACATGGTTTAATCGATGTAGATAGAACATGGTCTGACACACTCTATGCTTGTGTAATTACGGTGGTTGGAGGGACACTTTCGGCTGGAGGATCAAATTCCATTAACATGTGGTTTGATTCTGATATCGACCAACATATGCGCAGAACTCAACAACGTCCTGTGCCACAGGGTCACATTACGCCCAATGGGGCACTAATTTTCGGATTAATTATCGCCATTACCGGCTCATCAATATTTTTCCTTGTCAGTTGGAAAGCCGCATTTTGGTCGTTCTTTTCTGTTGCCTTTTATGTCTTAATTTACACCATGTGGCTAAAGCGCCGAACACCACAAAATATTGTGATTGGAGGTATTGCAGGCTCAACTCCTCCGCTAATCGGTTGGGCAGTAGCGGCGGCAGATTATACTATCAACATGAATCCCTTTGATTTGGGATCGCCCATTCCCTGGATGCTTTTTGCCTTGATTTTCTTATGGACTCCCCCGCACTTTTGGGCTTTAGCTCTTTATCGTTCAGGAGAATATGCTAAAGCCGAAGTTCCGATGATGAATGAAGTCAAAGGGGCAAAATATACCATCAAGCAGTCTAAGATTTATTGCATCCTATTACTAATGCTAGGCTCAGTTCCTTGCTTTTGGCCTGAGGCAGGATTACCATTATTGTGGGCGTTTGTCGCCGGCGGTCTAACTCTATGGTATTCTATGTCAGTCTGGGCCATTGACCCAGATGAGTCATTTGATGCGAACGGTAGAATGCCCAAAGCAGCAAAATCATTTTTTAGATCGCTATACTATCTAGGATTGATGTTTTTCTTGTTAGTTGTTATATGTGCAATTCCTCCAGATTCTTTGGGGTATCTCGGCCCACTGTCACAAAATTAGACCTTGTTAATCAACCGTCATATTCATGACTAGTTCTAAATTGGGAAGACCAATTGCGGCAGTCGCATAGCCTGGCCATTGCGCTGGATTGCTAATCCAGTGGTGTTTCACCTCGGGAGTTCGAATCTCCCCTGCCGCGCCATCACTCGAAAAAGTCATCAAATTCATTGGCCATTGAATCTGCTGCTTCTCTTCTCTTACGAGCGCTGATTACCTTTCTAAGTCTCTTCAGGCGTTTAGAGATTAATGCGAGCATAATAATTCCCAAGCAGAGTATAACTAAAGTGACTAATCCGGCAATCTTGAATTCTTGTTGCTCCATATTATCTGAAAAATCTCCTAACCAATCGTTGCCTAGGGGTGGCTCAGGTTCAGGTTCTGGCACTGGAATTAGGTGCTGGTTGTATTCCCACCATTTATCTTCAATGATTACTCTTTCAACAGTAGGTGATGGATAGAAAGCAATAGATCTTTCATTACCAAATTTATCAACTGGCGCCAATATGTAATAGAAGACCTTACCAGGGCGTATCTCTGAATCATTAAGTCCATCTTGGGTGAAGGTAAATTGTGCACCTTCTTCAGGTGAAATGTTTTCTAATATGGGTTCAATAAAGTATAGTTCAATTGATTGTGGTTGTTGCTCTATTCTGTAAAGGTTCCAAGTTTCATTCTCTTCTCCAGCAAGCCAATTCCATTGCAAATCAATCCTGTAACACATGTTCCAATTTTTCAAGACATCGTAACATTCAGAATCATTGGTAAAAACAGATTGGTGTGAAAAATCTCCAACGACCGATATAGGTGGTGTTGAATCTCCGCAGACAAAATCAGCATTACCATCGATGTCTGTTGTGACTGAAGAGATATTGTAAAAAATATTGCCAATTCTATCTACTGGTGTGATGGCATAGGATGAGCAAAATCCATCAGGAGTGACAGATTGGTCGAACCAGCTTGTATCTTCAATGTCTATGAAATCAACCAAGTTGTTTGCCGTGAGTGATTCCCATACATTCTCGTCATATCCAGTATCAGTTGTTGGGAAGACAGTTCCTCCAAACGAAGGTACTATTCTTTTGTAAACATTCCAACCAATAGTATAATCCGAATCATAATCTCCTGTCAAAGTCCATTGCAAACTCATTTTTCCTTCAGCAGCAGGTGATGCAGATAAGTTTTGAGCTTCTATATCAGGGAAATCTAAAACTCCAGTCAGCAATATTGTTGTTGGATTGTATATGTTCAGCGTTATTTTATTTTCACTGTAAGAAATGTTGTTATACTCGCTGAAATATTCCCAGTTAGTGTCTGTTATCGAGTCCAATTTTCTGA
>DUJK01000011.1:0-495 GCA_013329925.1 Candidatus Poseidoniaceae archaeon | reverse complement strand
ACTATTTCTATACCATTAACGCCGTCAAAGACAGATTGATTTGTTTGAACATTTACAAGATTGAAACTGTATAGCAATAGCGGTGAATTTCCTCCACCAACACCATATGATTCTCCCATTGTTGGTAGATTTGCTTCATGCGTAATCTCGATATTCTCAGTATTTGTTATTACTGATGCGGTAAAGTATGGTGGTTCTGAAAAGTCGATTTGTTTTAGTATGGTAAATTGTAAATACACACTTTCCGAATTACCAAAAAAGTCTCTTGCAGTGAGCTTAAATTGATGTGAACCTAGGCCATATAAACTCGTATCAATTATTAGCGTACTATTGTATCCAATAGTGATTAATCCAGAGTATAACCATGTATAATTTATTGGTCCGGGCGCTAAAATATTAGTGAAACCATTAACCGTAATATTTTCGTTGTCAGTGTACCAATTTTTTTGATTTTCTACAATTGTATAAACGTTAATTTGTGAAATCAATACATCT
>DUJK01000085.1:2121-3040 GCA_013329925.1 Candidatus Poseidoniaceae archaeon | reverse complement strand
CCATCAATCTTATTGTTGCAAGTGCTATCACAGCTGAGGAGATTCAAGAGCAATATGAGATTTTTATTTGCGAACAGGCTGAAACATAAGTTACCTTTTACCGGCTGTGAAAAGAAGTAGTAACATCGTCATTAACGAGATCATCGCTTGCGTGCAAACTGCTGCACTAAAAACTGGCACTGCATCGTCACCAAACGTTTCGAAAACCCCTTCTGAACTAAGTATGACTGATAGTAACAACAACAACAGTATAGACGTAAAAAAGCCAAGAGGTGGTCCAATTACCTGCCATAACTTAGAAGAATCATGGTTAAATGCCAAGTATGTAGAAAGCATTGTGATTGTGAATGAGGTAAATAGCCAAATTAGAATAAAGTTGTAAAAAAAGAACTCTAAAAAGTCGTCTAATTCTCCAGCAAACAATCCATATAGAAAAGCAAAGAAAATAAATGCTGAGATGTGTATGATATTGGGGGTTACCGATAGCAAAAAGCTCTTCAGGTGATTAGAGTCATTTTTCTCTGGTTGGTAATATATTTGCTGGGGGTTTGCGGCAGTTTGCTGAACATATTGTTGAGATGTGTAGGTTTGACTGGTCGGGTCTGAATACATTAAAACAAACTAATGAGGTAAATGATAAAGACATTATGCCGACATTGAGAGTTCAAATTTGGCATTTGGGGCAGTAGTCTAGTCGACGCCCTGAGAGTCGGGTATGAACAATCAATGAGTCACAAGTGTGACAGGCTAGCCCGTCCCTGGTGAATACGTAATGCCTAGCTTGGTATCTCGAAAGGCCGTTATCCCGCAGGGTTTGATACAATTCTTGCGGCACAGTCACGCCTTTCTCATGATAAGCTAAAGCAGTAATTTTAATCGCTGATTTAGCTAATTGATGGCGTTCTTCTTCTGATAGTGA
>DUJK01000085.1:481-1772 GCA_013329925.1 Candidatus Poseidoniaceae archaeon | reverse complement strand
CCGGCATCAAACAATATCTCGCTGCGCAAATAATTGCCGACTCCGGCCAGGAAGCCCTGATCAAGCATTAACCCGCTAAGTTGTCTTCGAGCAAATTTAGGGTTTGAGACTTGAGCCAATACGTCATCATACTGGACTGCTAAGTCTGCCACATCTGGGCCTAATTTAGCAAGGTATGGATGGCCTGGTAACTCCCACGGCTCAAGAATTTCAATATCGGTTGCTGACCAAAGTCTTGCGGTATTTTTTTGATTGCCAAATAAAACTCTCAAGGAACGATTGGTTGGCTTCGGTTTGGTTGTCGAACGGTTGACTGTCCAGCGCCCATAGAGTTGATTATGGCTATACATGACGTAATCCCCTACTGAAATAAGTAGGCCCTTTGAACGGGCCTTGACATATTCTACTTTTTTGTCGAGGAAGAAGTGCTCTAAACCTTCTACAGTTTTGTAATGAAATTCGACATCTGTCAGCGTCTTGCCAACCAACGCCTTAGCGATACGATTGGCCGCTCGATGGATTTCTGGCCCTTCAGGCATGATTCCCAGTAATTCGGATTGGGTTTAAACAGATGTTTGTCGACAAACCACCATGGGCAGACGATGGAATGAAGAGCGTCGTCGCAACCATCAGCAAGCTGAATGGATAGTCGCTTGGTTGCGCGATAACGGTCCTGCTAGCATCCGTCAAATCGTTACTGCACTGAATGGTGCTGGGCGTGAGGTAAAGGCCCATATCATTCAGCGTGCATTACTCAAGTCTCCATTCGTGGCCAAGGCTGGCGAGACCAACCTAGACGGGGAAATTCATTCCCTCTGGGTATTTTCTGCTGATTAGTTTCATTGAAAACTATCGTCAATCCTGTTATGGGTGGACTGGGTTGGAGAATGTGTCTAATATCTCATTACTCTGAAGCGGTAGCGCTGACAATAATTACTGGCACTACTGGTCGATCGCTTTGACCTGTTTGGACTTCAGATAATGTTGTTACGTGCTCGCAGCCAGTTATGACTTTGCCAAACACTGTGTGAATTCCGTCTAGCCAAGTGTGTTGCGTTATGTCGCCTGGCATAATGAAAAATTGTGAGCCGCCAGTATTTGGTTGGCTAGTCTTGGCCATGGACAACATACAAGGCACGTGAGTAAGATTATTATTTGCTTCATCGGGTAATGTGTAAAACGTTTCGCTACTACAATCAGATGCTTGTTCCATTGCTTCCCCGTTACAATAACCATACCATTGAACTGCGTAGCCTCCGGAGCCATCGTGCCTTTCAAAGTCGCCGCCTTG
>DUJK01000085.1:0-155 GCA_013329925.1 Candidatus Poseidoniaceae archaeon | reverse complement strand
ATCATAAAATCATCAATAATTCGGTGAAAGGTTACATTGTCGTAATTGCCTTGTTGAGTGTGCTTGCGAAAATTATCAGCATGATTTGGTGCAGCGTCGTGGTATAATTCGATCTCAATGGTGTAAGTCAAAGTTGCATTATCAATAGATTCTGC
>DUJK01000063.1:2333-5584 GCA_013329925.1 Candidatus Poseidoniaceae archaeon | reverse complement strand
TATTGGGCTTGGGATCCAGTTGAAACAGGCTCATTACTACCTTGGTTAGCACTTGTGGGATTAGTGCATCTAAGAACTAGGCCAGGAAAAACCTCTAATGAGGCTTGGATTGGAGCAGGTTTAGTTGCAGGAGGTCTGGCATTATTTGCCACATTGGTAACAAGAGCAGGAGGTGTTTGGGCATCATCAGTACATACATTTGTAACTTCAGATGATGGTTCATCACCTTCCGATGCGTTTTCACGGATGATTCTTCTAAAATCTGATAGTATTGTTGGAGTAGAAGTAATGTCCTACCTGATTATTATGCTGTTATTCATCGCTTGCTGGATTTTGATTATCAGAAGAAGAATGTTTGAAATTGAAAATCAAAGCCTAGGCGTTCAAGTTCTCTTTTTACCCTTAATTGGAGCGTTTCTATCATTATTTATCGGAGCAGATTTGTATCACTACATCCCTAATGAGGGTTTTTTACTGTTAATTTTCCTGTTTATAATAATCGATTTCTTATATAATACCAATCAACAAATAAATCCGCAAGGTTGGATCTATTTTAGGCACAAATATGTCCCTACACTGCTCATTATTTCTCTAGCAACTCTACTTTTGACACAACAGGCATTTTTTACTCTGATTTTTATTCTATTTTTTGTTCCAATGTATTACTCAAATGAAGCCTCCAAAGAGTGGATATGGGCTTCATTTGGAGTAGTCTTGTGTCTAGCTTCTGCTTGGTCAAATTTGATTGACGTATTAACTGCTGGAGTATTATTGCTAATTTTTATCACGCCATGGCTTATGCAAAAAGATCAGGATAGCGATGTCGAATTCTCATTATTTTCTAAGAGATGGCAACAGAAAATTGCTCTATGGGGCTCAGTAATGATCGTTAGCTCTTATTTAATCTTAACAATAGTTATCCTAATTGCTAGCATTGATTCGATTAATTTCGAAGCTCATGAGCTATATGGTGCACCATTTATTCTTGCATTTACTGTCGCTATGATGTTTTATTTGAATAGGTCTAGTGAACCTAAGAATACTTTTTTCTTGCTAATTGTAGTGGTTTTGATATCTTTCACTTTATCGATTTTCTTCCCCCATGCTCTTGGTGCGGATTCAGATTCCTCGGTTTCGTCGATTATTGATAGAGGTTCTATTGCCTGGATTTCACTACCAATGCTACTGGTTTGTATAGGTCCATTATTTTCAGAAATCAAATCTCAAGTAACCCGTAAGAGCAGTAAACCATTATTGAAGAGAATCCCTTTAGCAGCCCACATAGTCCATCTTGGATTAGTTTTATTGATAATCGGTCATGTTTCAACTACTCTGCTTGTTGATAGAGGTGATGCTAGCCATAGAGTGACATTAATCAAAGATGAAATCATAATTCATGAAGGATATGGGTATGAATTTAATGATGTGCATATCACTTCTCAAGGCTTAGAAGTAGGCGATGGTTATGTAGGAATTGAAATTTCTATCTATGAGGCATCGGGTCAAGAAGTTGGTAAAAAAATTGGAGAAGTGGAGCCAGGTATGCTTCGTTTCGATAAAACAGGTACAGCACGTTCCGAAGTTGATGTTTTATCGAGGTGGTCAGGCGACATAGTTTTCATCTTTGATGGGACACAAGCTGAAGGGTTGATGCAACAAACCCAAACTAACGGGCAAGAATCAATAGAACTGGTCAGAGTAACAGTCTACAATCTTCCAGCATCCCATCTTGTTTGGTTCGGTTGGGTTACAATGATGTTTGGTATGACGGTGATAACTTACGCCTCCTATTCGAAAAAAGCCTCACTGAGTAATAATGAGCAATTAATTTTACAACAAGAATGATTAGTTACTTATCCAAGAGATTATCAAGGGGAGTCAAGTCGGCCGATTATCTCTAAGGAGGCTATACCATGGAAGATGGAGCAATTATACATGTTGATTATGACTTATTCAGCGGTGAAACCGGTGACTTGATTGAAACTACCAGTGAAGAGGTGGCAAAGGAGCATGAAATGCATCAAGAAGGTCGTAGTTACTCGCCAATGGTATGCGTAGTAGGTTCTGGAGGATTAATTCCAGGTTTCGAGGCTGCTTTGAAAGACGCAAAAGTTGGAAAGGAAGTTGAAATTGAAATTGCACCTGAAGAGGGCTATGGAGAGAAAGACCCTACTATGACTGAAGTCATTAGTATTGACAAACTGAAGAGGTCAGTACAAGACCCTCAATCACTATACATTGGCGCACCTATAACTATTGGTGGACGTCAAGGATACCTTACGTACCTCGCTGCAGGCCGTGCTAAAATCGATTATAATCATCCTATGGCAGGTAAAACTCTAAAATACGTATTTACCGTTGTCAAGGAATTAAAGGGCGATGATGACAAGGTTTTGGGTCTATTAGAATCTAATACAGGTCACACTGGATTTGAAGTATCTTTCAAAGGCAAAGATCTTTCCATCACTCTTCCACAAGCTATGTTATTCGATACCAACGCTGCAATGATGAAATTTAGATTAGTTACGACTATTCGCGACGCAATGGAATGTGGAAAGATTTCCTTCGTTGAAGTCCATGAACCAAGAGGATTCGGAGTTGAGGATTCTGATGAAGACTCAGGCGAGGATTTGTCTAAACTCTCAGTTGCGGAACTAAAAGACCGACTCAAGGCTAAAGGTTTGCCTGTAGGTGGCAAGAAAGCTGAATTAATCGAACGTTTGTCTTCTCAAGAAGAAGAGTGAACTTGAGATAGTAAACTAATAATTCAACCGTGCACTGGAATGTTTGGTTAGGATGATTACTACTGCCTCAGAGATTGAGAAAAGTCTCTCTGATTATGATCCTGCATTGCCTGATGAATCTTTTTCACAGCTAGAAAAAGCCTCGATTTGGTTTCTAGTTGCACTGGTGTCGATACTATCATTTGGTTTGATTTTTGCAAATGATATTTTTTGGGGAGATGGCCTTAAACCGATAGTCTGGGATCCTATTGTAAAAGACGCAGGTGCTGCTGGAGATGCAGGTTACTCGCCCCAAAACACTGCAATTTATGCATTTACAATATTACTTTCAGTAATTGTCTTACAAGGAATTTTTCGCAAAATGAATTTACCTGCTGATGACAAAATGATGATTGCTTTGATTATGTGGGTAATTTTGGCACCTGTTCTAAGAGTATTAGAAGATTCAGACTTCTTCAGTTCTAAATTAGACTGGTTATTGATTTCTCCAATTATACATTTTCATTT
>DUJK01000063.1:0-1933 GCA_013329925.1 Candidatus Poseidoniaceae archaeon | reverse complement strand
TTGAAAAAAGCCGTACTGTATTGTTCATTTCACTTGGGATGGCATTATTCTTTCACTGGGCTTTATTGTATAGGCCTGCATATATCGAGCATCAAGACATGGGTCTATTTTGGATTTTGATCGGTCTTGCATTATCCTATTTGCTCTTATTCATGGTTCTAGTATGGACTTGGAATTGGCCTTCTATTACCAGAGGATTAACCGCTTTTGGGTCTTCAGCAACATTGCTTGGTTTTTTCCATTGGCTTCAATTTCTTGATACTCCATGGCCTCAAGAAAGCGGTAGAGTAGTAGAGTCTCAGCCATTATGGCCTCTTGTTGTTGTTTTGGGAATTCCGGCTGTAGTTTGTTGGTTTATGTACAAATATGGAATTGAAGATGCTAGACATATTAATCTGAGTGGTTATCAGCCAGGAGTTTTACCCGACGGAGTAACTGTCAAAACATGGGAAGACGCAGAAAAAATAGTATCCAAGCACCCGATTGAACAATTATCAAAAAAGGCATTACTAGCTAATCCGATGGTTTTAGCTATGGTTTATGGTCAGTTATGTGATGGAATTGCAACTATGGTGGGTATTGATTTCTTCGGCTATGGTGAAAAACACCCAGTTAGTAATGCAGTAATCCAATTCGGCGGACAGATCAATGATTCAATCGGTATTTCATGGGGTGAAGGAGCGTGGCTTTTTGCTCTTGTAAAAGCAATTCTAGTCGCAGTTATCGTTTGGCTATTTATTGAAATGAGGGTAGAGAAAAGACAAGTCCACATGCGAATGCTAATTGTTCTCGCAGTACTTATTGTTGGTTTGGCTCCAGGATTGAGAGATATTGGGCGTTTGACACTCGATGTATAATCATAAATTTTCTTGATTTAATCTTCAATGTTAAATGTCGGTGCTTCTTGCATTGAATCGAGGGGTATTATGGATAGATTGCCGACAAGGGTAAATCGAGCAGATGCAGATTTTTCTAAACGCATCGAGCATAATTCAAATCTCATCAATACACTTAGAGAACGTTTGGAGATTGCTTCAAATGGTGGAGGTGGAAAGTATGTTGAAAGGCACAGAAGTCGTGGAAAATTACTCCCTAGGGAGCGTATTGAGAGAATTATCGACCCTGGTACGGCCTTTTTAGAATTGTCACCTTTAGCAGCATACGAACTTTATGATGGCCGAGCCCATAGTTCAGGAATAGTCACAGGAATTGGTATGGTTCATGGACGTGAATGTCTTTTTGTGGCTAATGATGCTACCGTAAAAGGTGGTTCCTATTATCCAATGACAGTGAAGAAGCACATAAGGGCTCAAACAGTTGCACATGAAAACCACTTGCCATGCATCTATCTAGTTGATTCTGGGGGCGCATTTTTACCAATGCAGGATGAAGTTTTTCCCGATGTTAATCACTTTGGAAGAATTTTCAGAAATCAAGCAAAGATGTCAGGTGATGGCATACCTCAAGTTGCCGCTGTATTGGGTTCTTGTACCGCCGGAGGAGCATATGTTCCCGCTATGTCTGATGAATCAATCATTGTCAAAGGAAATGGTACAATCTTCCTTGCAGGGCCCCCGTTGGTCAAAGCAGCGACTGGTGAAGTTGTTACTGCTGAGGAACTGGGTGGCGCTGATGTCCATACTGTACAGTCTGGTGTTGCAGATCATTTTGCTGAAGATGAACCTGAAGCACTGCGTTTAGTTAGGAATATAGTTGAAAATTTGGGACCTCGAGAATTAGCCCCAGCAGCTAGTGCTGAAGTTGAACCCCCTGCTCATGATGTAGAAGACCTTCTTGGATTGATTCCTAGTGATAATCGTACACCTGTCGACATAAAGGAAATTATTGCCAGAATTGTAGATGGCTCTAGATTTCACGAATTCAAATCTAGGTATGGCACGACTCTCATATGCGGCTTTGCACATATCCATGG
>DUJK01000105.1:2981-3580 GCA_013329925.1 Candidatus Poseidoniaceae archaeon | reverse complement strand
ATGAAGGGAGAAAATCCTACTGGTGACCCTGATGTTGATGATATTGTTCCAAAACCTGGAACTGAGAGATGGCACATTACTACTTCTGCAGCTGAAGCAGTACCTCATTGTGACGTTGTATTAGTGACAGTTCCAACACCTATTACCCATGACCTCAAGCCTGATTTGTCTTACGTAGCAGGTGCTGGAAGAGATATATTTCAAGCAATAGAAAAAGGCTCGAATACAATTGTTGTACTTGAGTCAACGGTTTATCCGGGAGTTACTGCTCAAACATGGCACCCGATTATCGAAGAGCTAGGGCTTGAAATTGGAGAAGATTTGGAAATCGCTTATTGCCCTGAAAGATTCAATCCAGGAGATCCTGCTCACGGAGTACGCCAAGTTGCTCGTGTAATTGGGTGTACTAATCCTGAAGTCGGTGAATCATTAGTATCACTATACAGCAAACTAACCAGTGAAGACGTTCGTTATGTTGGCAAATTAGAAGTTGCTGAGGCGGCAAAAGTAATTGAAAATGTTCAACGAGACATCAATATTGCACTAGTCAATGAACTTGCAAGAATTTTCCCTGCTTTGGATGTTGATGTTGAAGATGT
>DUJK01000105.1:0-2632 GCA_013329925.1 Candidatus Poseidoniaceae archaeon | reverse complement strand
ACAAAATGGAATTTCCATCGATATACCCCTGGAGTTGGTGTAGGTGGCCATTGTATTCCTGTGGACCCATATTACATGATCCAAAGAGCGGCTGATGTGGGAGTTCCAGCCGGTTTAATTACTGCGGCAAGAGCGGTGAACCGTTCAATGCCCAGCCATGTTGCTGGTGTGTTAAGTGATCTAATGTGGAATGCTGGGGTTCCTGCTGGTGAAGCAAAAGTACTGTTACTTGGCTGGTCATACAAAGCAGAAGTTGGCGACCCAAGAGAGACTCCTGCTGAGCCACTAGCTGAAACTTTGATCTCTAAAGGAATTAAAGTTGGAGCATGGGACCCTCATTTGGCGGTAAATGATTTCCCTGATGATATTGAAGTAGTTACTGATTTATCACAGGCAAATGGGTATGATATGGTCGTACTGGTAACTGCACACAAGGCTTGTCTTTCTATTGATTGGGAAAGTCTAGCAAAACAAATGCGCACAACAATTGTCTATGATGGCCGTAGAGTTCTTGATTTAGAGGAACTTACTCAAATGGGCTGGCAAGCCCATGCTGTAGGTAAACCAGTATGATTACTGACGACCTGCATCAAACATTTCCCTTAGGCTACCATCTTGTAGCATCTCAAGAGCGATATCTGATCCACCAATCAATTCACCGTGAACATAAACTTGCGGCATGGTAGGAAAATCTGCCCAACTGCAAACTGCAGGAATCGCCCGGCGGTCTTCCAAGATGTTTACTGCCGCAAACGGTTCTCCAAGTTGTTGCAGCACTTGTGCGGCTCGATTTGAAAAACCACATTGTGGCTGATTTGGTGTTCCTTTCATGAACAATACCAAGGCATGTTCGTCTACTATTGCTTGCAATTCTTCTTCTGTCCAATCCATTTTTCTCACTCTTTATTTTTTTGAATTCGCCTGATGTGTACGCCTTGTCCCCCACCGTGTGGGTCAAACGCCGTGTCACCTGCTGTTTCGGCTTGTTTTGGTGTCATACACTTCAGGTCTAATGCATGAACCGGGTGTGGGATGTGTTGCTTCATGACTGCCAAAACTTGACGTTGCCTTTGTAGAGGCCTCATTCCCTCAAAATCCTCGGTGATTATTCGAACATGGAAATGGTCGCCTGAGCCGTGAAGGTCAATTACTTCCACAACTGCATTAGGCACTGCTTTGAGAACTTCAGATTCGACCCAACTAGCCTCAACCATACTCGCACCTGATATAGCCCTTACAAATCCATCATTTGAACATGTGGTTTAGAGGATGCTTGAAATGAAACGGGTCTAGGCATAGATATGACCGAGTCAGTATCACAGGCCCAAGGCCGTGAACTGAATATGGGTAGAGACTCTAGTTGGTTAATTGGTGCCGACATAATCGCAGTTTTTTTAGCTTTAATTGGGCAAATTGTGCTAACCAGAGCCTTGATAACTGAAGATTACGGTATCTTCATTATTGCTTTGGATGTATTTGCTACCACTTTTCTAATCATTGATTTGGGATTGCCAACTATTCTGGCGCGTGATGGTGCTAAATCTGTAAATCAGATATGGCCGGCGATTTGGCGGATATATCGAATACAGTTTTTCTGTATGATACCTTTCATGGCTATTGCCATAATTGGTATTTCAATCACGGATAATGATTGGTCAAATTACCTACCAGTAGTGGTTATTTGCATGACTATCGCTTTAGCACACATTTTCAGTTATGCGCCAAGATCTGGACTAAGGGCTGCAGGTTATGCTTCACTAGAGGCATGGAGTAAGGTCCTAGAACGCTTAGTAACGATGAGTGGATATTTGATTTTATACTATCTTGGAGTTAATTCTGTGGGAAGTTATGCCTTAGCATTTCTAATTGGCGCTGTAACAGGATTAACCATATCCATATTATTTGCTAAATTATACCTAAAAAGTTCGGCCGAACCTAGCGATTGGTCTAGTCTAGGAGAGTCATGGATTGATAACAAATCCTTGTTATTGCAATCATTACCATTTGCCATAACACTTGGAGTATTGCCTTATGTGGTTCGAATTGAGAAATTCATTGTCGCTGGCACAATGGGGGTTGAGAGTGCTGCATTGTTTCATGTTGCCCAAATTGCTTGGCTCGCTGGCTTAGTTGTCCCACAAGCAATGAGGGCTGCACTTTTGCCGATACTTGGTTCCTTCAGGCGTGAAAAATACCGGTTTGATAGTGTTATCAACAAATCTCTAGATCTGTGTTTTGGCCTACTACCGGTTGGATTATTTGGTGGCGCATTGCTAATCACATTCATATTACCAAGTGCTTTTCCACAACAATATACCGACGGCAGTATTGGGGCTTCAGCCGTTCAATTATTCATGATATTACTGCTTGGATGGTGTTTTACTTTGGTTGCAACGCCAAGTTATACTGCATTACAAGCGGGTAACAACCCATGGATATTTACTATTTTTATCGGCTGTGTTGTCATGTTTGCCGCAATTATTGGTTTCGTATTAATCGGCTATTATGCTGATTCAAAAAATAACGGCCTTTACGCAGCAGCAATAGCATCAACCACCTCCTCGGCATTTCTATTATTTTCCTCATTACATTTGGCAAGATTATGGGACATAATTTATCCTAGAAGAATAGA
>DUJK01000184.1 GCA_013329925.1 Candidatus Poseidoniaceae archaeon | reverse complement strand
AGAGCAATAACGGGAGTGGTCGAGGTTGATTCATCAGCAACTTTCACATTGGATGGCTCTGGTGAAATGTTAGCAATTGCTGATACGGGGCTAGATCGTGATCACCCCGATATCAGCGGCAGAGTCGCAGCAGTTTACACACAATTTGGCTTAGACACCTCTCCTGCAGATACCAATGGCGGGCATGGAACACACGTTACTTTAACTGCAGTAGGTGATGGTTCGGGGGATACTTCGAGTAAAGGAATTGCACCAAGCGCAGGCGTGACAATGTATGCCTTAGAGCATGATCCTACGGGAGTATTTGGTCGTCAGGGCTCTATCTATGACTTACTATTAGATGCAAAACAAAAAACAGCAAGAATAGCGATTAATGCCTGGGGGCTAAATGGGAATTATGGAGAATATACGGCTGATTCTAGGTCTGTTGACCAGTTTGTCCATGATGAATCAACCTTACTTCCGATATTTTCAGTCGGAGATAATGATGGTCAAGGAAGTCCATTAATTACCGCTCCTGCTACCGCTAAGAATGTTCTTTCAGTCGGCGTAAGTACTACTGGTAGCTTAGGTACAACTCCTGAAGGTTCAGTAGACTCAAGTTCAAGAGAGGGTTTTACTCTCGACGGTAGAATCAAGCCAGATGTTGTAGCACCCGGGATAGAGATCTGTTCGGGACGTGCTGAGGAGGCGAAATCGCCAATTGGTTTCGCTTGCGGAACCGGTGTTCACACTGATGGCGATCCACTATACATGTCTGTTTCTGGCACTTCTCAATCTGCATCAGTTGCTGGTGGACTAGCAGCGTTAACTAGAGAATTTATTCGTGAACAAGTAAATATTGCCTCGCCGACAGCCTCGTTAATCAAAGCGGCCATGATTAATGGAGCAGATGATTTAGGCGCTCCAGATATACCAAACCAAAACGAAGGATGGGGTCAATTAAACCTCGAAAATACCGTAATGCCTACAGATGGTAGCACAGTACTGTCAACCTATTTTGATGATGGTAAAGTGTTGCAACCCTCATTTGGTTTGGTTTACGAACTGACTATGGATCCTTCGCATGGAATTGATATTACACTTGCATGGAATGATGATGCAGGCAGCGCTAATTCACCCCAAGTAGATGCTAAATTAGTAAATGATTTGGACTTATTACTGATTGCGCCAAATGGTGATACCTGGCTTGGCAATAATTTTGTTTCTGGCTTTTCTGTCACTGGTGGAACTGCTGATTCTCTAAACAATGTTGAACGGATTAGCCTGGCTCCAGAAATTGGTGCAACATCAGGCCAATGGCTAGTACAAATCCTTCATCGAGGAGGTTCAAATCAAGACTTTAGTATTGTTATGACTGCTGATGCTAGTCTAATTTCTCGACCTGACTTAGTAGCATTTCCTGAATCTATTTATCTTTCTTCGGAAAGTCCACTTCAAAATGACATTTTTTCTCTAAGAGTTTCTTGGATGAATCAAGGCACTGCTTCAGCTAGTGGCTTCCACTGGATTTTGGAAGATGTTACTGAGGGCTCAATCATTATGGAGGGTGATTCACAAGGTGTGTTGTCTAGTCAAATTGAATCAGAGATAACCACGAGATCTTTTTCTAGTACAGGCATACATACACTGAAATTAAGTCTTGACACAAATAACGTGTTGGATGAAATGAATGATGAATCATCAGGCGTTAACAATAATATAATTCAGGTAGATATTGAGGTTACGGCTTTGGGAGTGAGGGTTGTTCCGCTAAATGACGATGGTTCTATGCCGGTATTAGAGGTTGACAGACAACAAGCAGCAATAAAGAATTTTGATGTCAGAAATGAAACTTCTATTGACATACCGATAACTATCATGAATGAAGGCACAGGTACCGAGGCAGTGACATTATCTTATACCAATGTTCAACAGAAGCATCCGGTATTCAATTACTTCATTTCTCCACAGGATGCATGGACAAAAAGCGTCTCTCAAACAAGTCCATACACCTTAGGTCCTCAAGGATCTAATGATGATAGTGTCGAATTGGTCTTGACTTTTGAGAACCAATATGCCGATCTATCTGACCCAAATACTCCTCGATATGCTCGTGCAGGTACTTTTTATGTTGATGTTACAGTCGCTTATCAATCCCTACCATTGGTGTCTCATTCAATGCGGTTGACAATTATCATCGACGAAGTGGATGATGTGAAAATAGTAGTTAGTGGCACCAATGGCTTATCTGCACTGCCCGGTGAATCTGCTGCGTTTGCAATTTCAGCCCTAAATGTGGGTAACTCACAGGCACAATACTCTGTAGAATGTTATTCGCAAAATCTATGGCAAATAATGCTTGGCAATTCTAATTCCTCCTCATTAGATTTTGAGCCATTAGATATAGCTAACTATCTTTCAATGCCTGTTAGAATTTTTGTTCCTCCAGTTTCTAGTGGTTCACCAGCAGCAGGTTTCCAGGACACTGTTGAATGTTATGTTACTTCAACTACAGACGAAACTCTAAACTACACACAATTAGTGACAATATCTGTTCTTGAATTATCTGATTACAGCACTAATCTCGGAGTGAATGGTAATGATGTTGGTACCAATCTAGAAGTTAGGGATATCTTGATTGATAGTGGAGAAGAAATAACTTTAGATTATAGCTTGATAAATAAAGGAAATATTGAGATAGAGTTAGACGTGATCGTTCAGCCGTCAAATCCAAGTTGGTACGTGGAATTAATCGCCAACGGGTTGAGTTACAGCAAAGAAGCAACTATACAAGTTCCAGCAGGGGAAACAATAATTGTCGAAGTAATCATCATATCTCCGACATCTTCATTGGAAGGAGATTTTAATCTTTTCAACATAAAAGCAGAGGTTTCCAATTTTGATTACGTCACAAATTCAACAAAATTAGTGATAATGGATAAACTGTCCATCGATTTACAATCGCCAGATTTGATTGTATGTTCAATCGGTGCTGACTACTCTTTTACTGAGTTTGGTTTGACTAACGATGGAAATTCGTTAGCAGACCTAGAATGGAGTTTTTCTTTGCCTCCTGACGGCTGGGTTGTTGGTTTTGCCAACCCAGTAACAAGTCTTCAACCAAGGCAATCGGCAAACATAAGTTTGGGAATAATTCCACCAATTAACCAACCAGTTGTTGATAGTGCTTTCAAAATGACAGTTAGTGTTACAGCACAAAATGGTGACAGGCAGGTGGTAAAGAGTGTATTACTAGATGTCTCAGTTATCGATTCTACATTTGGTAATATGACTCTTGATGGCGAGGTATTACAACCGTTAATAGGTGTTCCAAAAGGTGAAAGCCAATCAACAGAAGTCATCTTGAGAAATGACGGAAATACTCCTATTTCCGGGGATTTAACCATCGTAATATTAGATCAAGATGGGATGTCAATAACTGGATGGTCGCCAAAAGTAAGTCCTGATTCTATAACAATGTTAAATCCTGGAGATTTTGAAACTGTAAAAATAACTTTGAATCCTTCAGAAGATGTTTCTAGGGGGCCTTATCAAGTAGTAGTTAATTTGTCAAATTCAGAAGGCGTAGTTAGCACAATTTCCTTACAAACCTCATCTTCTCCGGCTGAAGGAAATTCTGGATTATTCAACATTGTGCCATGGTACGTTTCAGTAGTGATTCTACTTTCTTTAGCAATTATCATGATTGTCGTGTCACGAAGAGTCAAGGCATCTGGTTCAATCAAGGATCAAGGTACAGAGTTGATTGCGGTCAATGCTCATACTACTCCAGGTGATGTCGGTGGTCGTCGTGACAAAGTTTTGGATATTGGCATGGCCTCAGATGATAAGACAAGTGGTGAAGTATCACAAGACGAAATAGCAGCTGCCCTTGCGCAATCTATGGGCTCTCAATTTAGTCAGCCAATTTTACCAGCACCAACTGCCTCTCCACCTCTTGGAATGCCTCCTGCAGGTATGCCTCCTGTTAGCAAAATTCCTCAAGGAATGCCGCCGCCTTTCCCACAAAAACCTCTTCCAAATATACCGCCTCCACCAATTACTCCACAACAAGCGAGTCAACCTAGCATTCCACCTCTTCCTGCTACTGGGCTTCCACCGGGATGGACTATGGAGCAATGGAATGCTTACGGCCACATGTGGCTTAAGAAGAACCAACCGTGAGTGTTACATTGAAAATATATGAATCATACGGCTAACCATGAGCAGCATAGTTTTGTTTGGACCGCCCGGTGCTGGAAAAGGCACACAAGCAGCAAGGATTACCCAAACTACTGGTCTTCCTCAAGTATCGACTGGCGACATGTTGCGAGCTGCAGTAAAGAACGGAACAAAGACTGGGCTTGAGGCCAAGAAATATATGGATGCAGGGAAGTTAGTACCCGACTCAATTATCATTGATTTGATTAAAGATAGAGTGCAAGAACCCGACGCATTAAATGGGCTAATGTTTGATGGCTTTCCACGTACAATACCTCAGGCAGAAGCATTGTCTAAAATTACTGAAGTAACCCACGTAATAGCTATTAATGTCCCTGATGAAAGAATCGTTGAACGTATCTGTGGGAGGTATTCTTGTGGTTCCTGCGGTATTGTTTTCCATGATACTTTCAACCCAACTAAGCAAGATGGAGTCTGTGATGAGTGTGGTTCAACCGACATGAAACGAAGGGCAGATGATAACGAAGATACAGTCCTACAGAGATTGTCAGCTTATCATGAACAGACTTCACCGTTGGCAGACTGGTACGATGATTTGGGGATTTTACGTAATGTCAATGGCGATAAAGCGATTGATGAAATAACTAAAGATATTCTATTAGCACTCAACTAGGTGTAGTAATGTCAAGATTGAACTCTTCAAGTAGGTCAAAACGACATCGACGTAATGCTGCCAATATTAATCAAGCAGAACTAATTGATTTAATCGAGACAAGTAAGGATTTGCAATTAAAACAAACTGTAGCCAATAAGTTAGTCGATTTGAATCGCAAACATCGCTTAAAAATGCCTAACTCGCTACATGCAAAGATCTGTCATAAATGTTCAATAATTACCAATTCAACTAACACTAGAGTTAGGGTGAAAAATGGTATGGTTATCAAAACCTGTCTGGTTTGTAATCACATTAGACGCTACGGTAGTGGTCCAAAATTTAATCGGGGTAATTGAATGAAAAACATACCATCAGAAATAAAAAAACTAGCCCTATCTAGGGAGTTAAAACCAACCATAAGAATTGGTAAATCTGGCTTGACTGATAACTTGGTATCAGAAATAGTTACTCAACTAAGTAGCAAAAAGTTGGTTAAAATAAAAATCAATCGCGGATTATTCGATAAAAACGACCTACAAAACTTATGGCTGCACTTGTCTAATAGCACTAATTCTACAGTGGTTTCCGTAAGAGGTAATGTCGGTGTTTTGTGGAAGCACTGACTAAAACATCCACAATGCTCAAAGATTGAATTAGGTTGGCAGGGCTTAGTGGATGTACTATGTTCAATCTAGTCGATAAGAAAAGTCACTCAAGAAGAATTGCTTTCACTCTTTTGCTAGTTGTTGGTTGCCTCTCGATAATTGGTCACACAAACGCCGCTGGGGGCGGTGATGATGTCCATCTTGAATTAACCATTAAAGATGGTTTAGAAAATACGGCTATTGGTGTAGGTCTGGCAATTTTAATCGTAGTGTACATACTGATTATTTTTGAAACCGTACATAGAACTCTAGCTGCGGCGGTTGGAGGATTAGCTGCGGTAATCGCGTTAAATTATTTCACTAATGAACCATCACTGAGTTTGAAGGCAGTCACTACGATGATCGATTGGGAAACTATCGGATTATTACTCGGTATGATGGTGATGGTGGGGGTAATATCCCATACAGGTGTATTCGAATGGTTTGCCGTTGAGGCTTACAAGAAAAGCGAAGGCTCCATTTGGTCGTTGGTGGTTATTTTATGTGTTGTTACTGCAGTACTTTCAGCATTTTTAGATAATGTCACTACTATCCTTCTACTGACTCCGGTCACCATTCAGTTGGCCAAGGTATTAGATTTGCAACCAGTGCCATTGCTAATTGCCGAAGTACTGTTTTCTAACATCGGTGGTGCTGCAACTATGATTGGCGATCCACCAAATATTATGATTGGTTCAGGACTCTCTGAAAGAGCCATTGAAAATGCCAAAACAATCGATGGAGGCAGTTATCCGCAAGAAATGATCGACGGAGGAGTTTCCTTCAATGATTTCATTATTGAAATGGCCCCTGGTATCTTAATGACCGTCGTACCTGCTTTTATGTTACTAAAATGGATGTACCGTGATGAATTCTCGGGTAAGCGTATTAGGGATGTTGCAGAACTAGAATCAAAATATGGAATTAAAGATTACCAAATGCTGACAACTAGTGGGATAATACTTGGCCTGGTAATACTCGGCTTTTTCCTCCATCCAGTAACTCACATGCCAGTTTCCTGGATTGCTCTTGGTGGAGCTGTTTTCATGTTACTAGCAACCAACCGTCACGAATTGGATGAACCTCTTGAAGAGGTTGAGTGGACAACATTACTGTTCTTCGCTGGACTATTCGTGCTGGTCCATTCACTCCAATACATGGGGGTAATCAACTGGATTGGAGAGTATGTAGAACAAGCAATTGTTTGGTTTCCTCAAGGTGATGATGGAATCATTCGTCTTACTGCCGCAATGCTAATTCTATTGTGGGTTTCTGCCATAGCCTCAGCATTCATCGATAACATCCCGTACACAGCAACAATGATTCCTATTGTTCTACAAATTTCCTATGGAGCAAATGTGGAATTAGGTCCGCTAATTTGGGCTTTAGCATTCGGTGCTTGTTTAGGCGGTAATGGAACTCTAATAGGTGCCTCAGCCAACGTAGTCATGGCAGGAATGTCCGAAGAAGCAGGCTATCCAGTATCCTTTAACGAATTCTTCAGAGCAGGGTTCCCGATGATGTTACTAACTACAGCAATTATTTCTCTGTACATGGTTCTAGTTTACGCTGTAGGAGGCGGTGGAATGCAGTGGAAGTTAGTGCTAGTAGGAATCTCGCTAGTTGGTATTATCTACCAAGTCTATCGCGGTAAATCAAAGGGTAAGAGTTTGGCAGATTCTTTAGTTGATCATGATTATGAGGAACTAAAAGATTTAGCTGGCAAGAAAATCCAACAGGTCAAGTCTGCAGTCACAGGTGCATCTGAGGCAGAATAGACCTATTATTCATCTTCTAAGCGCTTACTTGAAAGCCCAAGCCGGTTTGGTACGGGTGAGGCTAAGTTATGTTAGAGTGTACCATCTGTGGTTTACTTTCACTAAATGCAGTGGCTTGTCCTGCTTGTGGCAGTCAAAACTTAGTTGATTTGACGGCTAAAGATGACTCTGAAGAAGCATTGCCAACAGAAATACCAGGTCTTGATGATGCTGCAGATTCATGGCATGAATTAGAGGGGTCGAAACCCGCTGCGGATACGGATGATATAACCAGTGGACTAACAAATAGTCCTAGTGATTTACCATTTGGTTTTCAGGGTCAGTCAAATATTTCAGTTTCTAGATTACCATTTGGGATTGGCAGTCACGCAGAAGGTATTCCGTTTGATCAGGCGACAAATTCCGAAGATTCGACGGAGTCAAATGAAGAGCATAAATTCGAATTGTCCAACGATGAATTAGACCAACCAATTGACCTTACAGTGCAAGAGGAAATGCCTGAGGTCGTAGTTACACGTCCTGATACGCAGAGAATCACTGCCATAGAAGAAGAGGAGGCTGACGATTTTGTTCGAACTTCATCGGCTACAACATTACCAGATTTTGTTGAAACTCCAGCAGAGGAATTGATCGAAATACCCGATGAGTGGAAAATTTATGCTGCTGAGACTAACATGGAAGAAATATATGCTGAATCTTCTAAAATTGTCGAAGTAGTGCACGAACCTGAAGAGGATGTACTGGTTTATCAGCATGACAATATTGTTGGTTATCCAGGAAATAATGCCGACACACAATTTACTGGTCAGTCCATGTCGCTAGAACTACACTCAGCTCGAGCGATGGATGTGAATCTATCTAACAACCCTGAGTGTCGGGAAGATTTAGAAGCAGGATATTTCGCTATTGCCAAAGGCTCATGGTCAGATGCGGCAATTAAATTCCAACGCATAGCCTCTCGGATGCCAGGTGATTCAGCAGTTTACAACAATTATGGTTTAGCACTATTACAGCGAGCTATCGAAATGGCAAAGGATTCAGACCAGTCAAACCAGATGCTAGCAACCTCGCAATTCGAATCGGCCATATTGGCTCTTAGAGAGGCTGCTAAGAGTAATCCTGATGAGTCGTTAATATTGCTAAATTTAGCGCATGCATTATTGGTTAGCGGACGCTCGGAAAAGGCGCTAAAAATAATCGAAGTTCATAATGACAAAAACACTAACTCAGTTGAAGGTGCTAACTTACATGCTGCGGCATTAGTTAGTTTGGGGCAGAGCGTTAATGCCAAAGTAATACTCTCGAAACATCGTGGGGACTCAATTGTTGATGAGAATTTGGCTCGTTTACTTTGAATTTGGCGTGAACAAGGGTATTTTTTTGTGACAACCTAAACAGCGTACTAAACTATTTTTTACTATCGAAATTGGTTAGAACAAACCGATTTATTCATATACAGGAGGTAGGTCGGTTGCTTGCTTAGCACCTTGGCATGCCTATGTCGGGGGAAGGGCTGAGGGGGACCATCCTAGAGGAGTTGGTCTTCTGAGGAAGCCGAATTGGCATGAATTAG
>DUJK01000167.1:869-5726 GCA_013329925.1 Candidatus Poseidoniaceae archaeon | reverse complement strand
CCAGATTGGAGCTTTAGGTGTGCAACAAGCGGGGAAAGCAATCTTCCACAAATCACACCGTGTTCGCTTAGTGCATACGAAACTCTTACTGGCGGGCCAGCATCGACATTACGTAGGATTAAACCTTCCTCGGCGAGTAAGGTTAGTTTATCGGAAAGAGTTCTAGAAGAAATTCCCTCCAGCAGTGATTTCATTTCGTTGAATCTCCGTGGTCCTGCAATGTAAAGGGTTGAAAGAATTTCAATAGTCCATCTCGAGCCAAATACTTGTAATGCTTCTACCGCTGCTTGAACTTCCCAGTTGATATCATATGCATCGCTATTAGAATAATCAGCTAATGCTTTTCTTATTGCGATACCATTTTGAATGGTATCGTCAATCTTATTTTTTATCTCAGTGAAAGAATCCTTGGAAATATGTTGTACAGGGTTTGGCATAAAATCACTCGATAATGCACGCTAAACTAACTTCCTTTTTTACACTTAGTGAAGACAAAAAACTCAAAATTTCCGTTTCGGCAAGCCAAGTTTAACAAATTTCTATGTAATCTAACCTACATTAGGTGTAATCTTTAACACCTTGATGTTTTTACAACAGGTTATGAGTATGCTATCTAATAGTAAAGTAATGCTTGGTGCCGCTTTGGCATTTTTGATTTTGAGTGCCCCACTGTCTGTGTTATCAACAGGCGCTGTAGAAGACGCCGTAGACGAGAATTTTGCAACATTCCCGACCGATACTGCCTGTGCAAATGATGATTGTACAGAAGCAGAAGAGGATTGGGCAACCAGTACCGGTGAGCGTAGTTATTACGCTTGGAATTTAACCAATCCTGGAGCAGCAGAACCAGTGTACGAACAAGTTGGTCCATTTGATTACGACATTACCTACACTCGTGAAATCATTGATTTCAACAAATCTGCTGGAACACTGACATACAGTGAATCCAAGGTTTACACCTGTGCTGAAGACACAGCAACTCCGTGTGACAGTGAAGTAACCACAACCAATATTCCATTCCAGCCACAAGTAGTTGGAGCAACTGGACTTGCCATAGACGGAATCATGTCCCTTACCAAGGCCGGATTCGCTGCCGGTGCAATCAACAACGAGATGACTTCATTTAGTGCTGGAAAAGCAACTGCTGATGGTCTTGCTGCAACATATGGCGCAATCCAGTCTCAAGGCGCAGATGCAGGAACTGCTTCAACAATGATCGGTGTTGGTTATTACGATGCCTTTGATGCATTCTTTGCTGCTTCAAACATGTCTGGTATGAACAACATGCAGGGTATGGGAGAGACGATTACCTACACCCAAGCAATTCAAGGGCAGCAACAAGCAGCAGGAGAGACAGATCTAAGCCAGATGTTTGCTGGTAACGCAACAATTACCAACATGTCATATGCGTTCGATTCCGCTATGATGCCAACTGGTGAAGATGTTTCACTCACCGGAATGGTCGGTGTTATGGTCCTTGCTGGCCACTGCAATGCATTCCCTACTGCAACCTATGATGAAGTAATGGCTGATGCAGCAAATGGCTTTGCCAATGTTGGAACTATGCAAAGAGCCAGTATCTGGGGATTCACAGTAATGGCAAGTGAATCCATGCCAGATGTTAACGCTACTATTGCCAACGACTGGGCTCTGTGCTTCGGCGTTGGCGGCACATTCGCTAACACTCATGGTGGCGGTGATGACGGATGGTTTACTGACCAAACTGGCACTGCTGTCAATGCATCAACTAGAATGATGAACTACCTTGGAGTTGATATCGACAACGCAGTCGCAATGAATCTATTGTTTGGTGGTCAAGGAGAGGCAGTACCAACTGGTCTGTTAGCAACCAATGCAGTAGGCGATGAATCTGCAACAGCATTCGGTGTTGCAACATTCATTGGAATGGACGCTGCAACAGCAATGTCCACTTACGGTTTAGATATGGCACAATATGGTGCAATCGCAACTTGGGTTGGCGGATGGCTTACCAGTCAATCCGCACTACCAATGGTTCTTCTAGGTGGTTCAGGAACAATAACCGCTGAAGAATTCGTTAACGTCACTCTTGGTGGAGAAGACCCAATTAACGGTGGCTATCTAACCTACAGCCTGAACTTAGGTGGAGCATGGGGTACAGCATTAATGCCTACATCACCTCAAGGTACTCCGGTATCTGTTGATGCAGCAACTGCTGGAAACTTGTTATACGGTCCACTTGGTATTACTACATCAACTGGAGCTGGTTTATTCCTATACGGTGAACTATTTGGCCAAACACCTCCTGTTGACCTACAAACAATGTCACCTGGAGCGCCAATGACTTGGAATGAAACTACAGTTTCAGCAATCTACGGAATTGACGCAAATGCTGCCGCAGCACTAAGAATCATGCTAAGAGACGTAGTATACGATGACTTCGTACCAGGTTTCCTAGTAGGATTAGGTAGCGATGGTCCATACAAGACACAAACTGTAAACGAGTGGCTATTTGGTTGGAGAGATCCAGTAAGTGCTTTCGTTGGTGGTGATATAACCAATATGTCTCTAGGTTGGACTAAACTAGAAACTAACCAAACCTACTACGGTTCTGGCGGTGTTTCAACTGGACCTGCAACAACTTACACAATTTGTACTGGACACAACTCAGACTGTGACAAAGGAGAGACACTTCTTGAAGATGGCTCCAACGAACTATCCTGGCACAGCACACAAATGATGATGGCTACATTCGGCTTAGTTGGTGTTGAGACTTTGAATGAAACCACTGGCGGATTCCTAACTGGTGACGGTGACAAGGTTGATGCTGGTGGCTATGCGATAACAGCAGTAACCTGTTCAGGAACTAGTGAAGTCAAGAATATTCCAGTCGATGACTGTACTGCAAGTGTTGACCCAACTACACGACCAATCACTGCTAAACTAATCAAGTCATTTACTTTAGTAGATGCAATGGTTCCTGCTTTACCTGTTTACTTCGGTACTGAAATCAACATGCAGGCAGAACAATTATCTGGCTTGATTATTGCTGGCGACTCAACTTCAACATTCTACCTAGATATGAGAGAACCTTATGATAGAGCAACTGTACCGCAAATGAGCGACTTACAACCAGTATTCCAAATCGTACAATCCTCCGAGATTGCTGATGATGATGCAGAAGATATGGAGAGTTCAATTGTAACCAATCAAAATGGTTTGAGTTACTGGACTAACTTCGATGTTCCTACTGATTACATTGCACTACTATTGTACCTTGGTGCAGTTGTATGTCTAGTTCTTGCTGTTATGGCAATGAACAAAGAAGAAGAGTGAATAACTGTTCAAAGCGACTCATCTTTCAATAGGTGAGAGCCCTTGGTCTAGCCATGGCCAAGCGAGTAATGCTAGTTAGAGGAGGCGTCCTTGGCCGAAATTCAGGCTTAGGTTCTGCTCATCATAATTTAGCAGATTTACTAGGTTCAGGCAGTGTTCCAGGCTGGGAAACTGATTCTGTATGTGAGTATGAATTATCCTCAAGAGCATCTCCTATTCTGCGCCTATGGAAACGTTGGTATTCTCACCCTAAAGCAGTTAAAAAAGCGATTTCAAAGTCGATATCTAAAGGTTCATGCGATTTAGTCCATATCACAGATCAAGAACAGGCACATCTGATTCCTAAAAATTCTAAGTTGCCGGTTGTAGTAACAGTTCACGATTTATTTCATTTATTTCCCACAAAAATGATGTTGGGTGAACAAGAAATTGACATAGGTGAGCAAAATCCACCAAGTTATCGTCGTCGTGATATTAAAAAATTGAAGAGAGGTCTTGCACGTTCTGATTTACTCGTTTGTGATTCCAAAGCAACCTTGCGAGATTGCCAAAAGTATTTTCCAAATGTTAAATCGATTTGTGTCCCTCTAGGAATTGATGTTTCATCTTATTCACCAAATAATAGAACCGTTGAGGTAGAACCAATCAATGATAGATGCAATCTGTTGATAGTAGGTAGTAATGACCCAAGAAAGAGAATGGATTTTATTTGTAAAATATTAGGTTCAATAGAATCATCAATCCTTAATGAATTACAAATTCATCATGTAGGGCTAGGAGAAAGTAATTTTGGACAACCTGCAATTATTGACTTGGCTCTTGAAAATAAAGTCAATAATTGGACAGGACATGGACCTTCGGTTAGTGAATCCAAACTTATGCAGTTAAGAGACATCAGCGAATGTCTGTTATTCCCTTCAGCAAGTGAAGGTTTTGGTTATCCCCCATTAGAGGCATTAGCCAGTGGTTTGCCAGTTCTATGTGCAGATTTACCATCACACAATGAATTGATGCCAGATGGATATTGTTTGCCAGCTGAAGATATAGAATCGTGGAAAGATTCGATTATTGAAATATATCATAATTGGAAGAATAGGGATGGAAATATTCGAGATTTTCCAGATGAAATAGTTGAACATGCTAAAAAATTCGATAATTCTGTATTCTCCTCAAGGATGGCTGATGCCTATAATTCTCTAGGCTCAGAAATTAGCCTCTAATCTTTTGGTAAAGTAGTAGAATAATCTACCAAGGGAATTTTACATTCCATAATATTCCATCCAGGAATATACATTGTATACTCAGCATTACTGAACCTAGGAGCATGGTTCCTGCTCCTTCAACTCCATCTTGATATGCAGAGTAAGCAAGCAGTCCAAACATTATATTTCCAATTGAAGCGAGTGTCAGAATACCAATTACCAAAAATGGCGTCCAAGAATATTCATTATTCATATGAAATTGAGTACTTTCAAGCCATAGCATTGATGGTATCATGAATACACAATAAGTTAGCAGTAATCGATTGGCTCCTTTACCATC
>DUJK01000167.1:0-484 GCA_013329925.1 Candidatus Poseidoniaceae archaeon | reverse complement strand
ATTGTCCACCAATACATTAGAAATCCAATGGCGGCAATAAACATCCATGGGACAATAAACTTGGTCCAACTAAGAGGTATTCCGCCCCAAAGTGCTGTAGCATCATCAGATTTAGAAACCCCATAAACATATGATAAAAGTACTAAAATTCCAACAATTATGACGAATGTTCTAATGAACTGTCGTGTTATTTCCATAAGCCTTCGTCTTTAATTTAATAGATAAAGCGTTGCTCGCTTCCATGTGCAATTTTCCGCATTATTCATGTGCGGGCTTTAATTCGGCAGTTCATGCAACCAATTCAAAGTGTAGCGATTGTCGGCGCCGGAAATATGGGCTCAGGTATAGCTCAAAAATCTGCACAAGAAGAATTTGATGTCCAAATGGTAGATAGAGAGCAACAATGGGTTGAAAGAGGCCAAGGAATAATTTCAGATTTCTTGTCAGAGGCAGTCGAAAGAAGGATTTTTTCTCCACAACAAGT
>DUJK01000039.1:26852-29554 GCA_013329925.1 Candidatus Poseidoniaceae archaeon | reverse complement strand
TCTAGCATTGTCACACCACCAATTTCTGCGAAAGAAAGGCCAATTGCTTGCCATCCAAGTAATGCTTCTGCTTTCTTATCCATCCCTGCTGCAAGGCCAAAAGGGTGTTTGTAGTAGTGACCAAAAACATTGACTGGTAAATCATGTTTAGTTTGGTAAACCGCACTCAAAGCAAATCTAGAAACTGAATAAGAAGATAATTTTTTCAGAAAGAATAGCGACCTGTAGTGGGCTTTTTCAGAATCCTGAAACTTTAACGTGGGGCGGATAAACAAGCGATAAGGTAACCCCATGAACTGCCCACAATGACGGTATCATTCAAGACTTACCCCTCATTGGCCCAAATGTGCAGATGAATCACCCTCTATGGCCAGTTGTCAGAGAGGCAGCAAGAAGAACCGTTAGATTAGAAAATCTAGCCATCTATGCAGATGAACAATTTGGGGATTCGATTAATCAATTATCAAATAAAATATCAGACCATATTCCTCAACGAACAAATTTTCCAGAACATGTAGTTAGCGAAGCAAGCACTATCCAAGTTTTCGAAAAAATTGAGGGTTTTAACAAATTGATAATACAGATAGGTATGATAGAGCCAAATATTGATGTCTGTTGGGTGCAAATGACGAAAGAAACCGGCTTCAGTGCTGTAATTGAGTCCTGTTTACAATTACTCGATGCAGGATATCCTGGATGTATTGGCTGCGATGATTCAATCCAAGAGGGACGGTGGGATGAAAGAAAATTTAGGAATTCGCTTGGCAAAATTTCCAAATAAAATTTCGTTAAATTTTTACTAGATACTAAAGTATCTATACAAATGTCACTCCTAGAGAGGGTTCAAGTATCGTCGGTTGTGCCGCATTAATCATGGCAGTTGTAATCATCGCTGAGAAACCCAGTGTTGCTGAAGACATTGCCAAAGTATTGGGTGTTGGGCAAAAAACCGACACACATTGGCTCTCCGATGATATAGTTGTGACATGGGCTGTAGGCCATTTGTTAGAGTTAAAAACCCCTGAAGAATACGATGATCGGCTTAAAGATTGGAGAAAAAGTATAGATTTGCTACCATTTATTCCTGCATCCTTTGAATTGAAACCAAATAGCGGCAGAGGTAACAATCGAAAGCAACTTACTGCAATCAAAAAATTAATTTCTCCAAAAAACTGCACTGAAATAGTAAATGCTTGTGATGCAGCAAGAGAAGGGGAACTTATCTTTAGAAGAATAATTGAATTTGCTAAGTCTAAAATCCCAATGAGTCGAATGTGGCTCCAATCAATGACTCCAGACTCAATCATGAAAGCCTATGACGGTAGACAGGACGCAGAAAGTTACTCATTACTTAGAGATGCGGCAGTTAGTCGGGCAGAAGCTGATTGGATAATTGGTATGAATGGTTCTAGAATCGCGTCCACCTTCTTACGAACCGGCAGAAATGATGGCACTTCTATGTCCCTTGGTAGAGTACAAACAGCCACTTTGGCAATGATTGTTGATAAAGAATTAGAGATTTTAGGGCATGATGCAAAACCATTCTGGGAATTGGAAGCTGAATTTAAATCAGGTGATTGTGAATGGAGTGCAAGATGGGAGCGACGAAATAATGTCGAAGATAAAGATGATCCATTAACCAAAGCACATAGAATTACCATGGAGGCTGAGAAGCAAATACTTGAAGATTTAATTGCTTCAAAAGGTGATTATCTTACAACACAAAAACATCGAGATTCAAAAGAAAATCCACCACTAAATTTTGATTTGACTACTCTACAGCGAGAGGCTAATAGCACTTGGTCTTGGACATCTAGAAGGACACTATCAGTGGCTCAAGAATTGTACGACACGCACAAACTAACTACATATCCACGTACAGATTCAAGACATTTGCCCGAAGATATGATTGAATCAATCGGCAAGACAATCAAGCAACTTGGAGCGCAAGAGTTTTTGTCTGCTCATAGTGAGAGACTGACTAAAAATGGTTTGAAAAACGTATCTCGAAATTTTAACAATGCCAAAGTTTCGGATCACTATGCAATAATCCCAACTGGTAAATTACCACAAGGCAACCTAAGTAATGACGCTAGAAAATTGTATGAATTGATATCTCGACAATTCCTTGCATCATTCCATCCTGAAGCCATATGGGATGTTCAAACCAGAACAACCACTAAATCTGAACATGATTTCATTAAAGAAGTTAGGATTCTAAAGACTCCCGGCTGGCGAGAAGTTAAGCCAAAGAGTAATTCAATCCCAGAAAAATGGAACAATTTGCCTTCGAATCCTGCTCAAACTAATATGATCTCGCATAAATTCAAGGAAGAATTTACTAAACCGTCAAACAGACTGAAAGAAGCTAAACTGTTGTCATTGATGGAAAATGCAGGCCGCAGTATAGATGACGATGAGATGGCAGAGGCCATGAAGGGTAAAGGTCTAGGCACACCTGCTACAAGAGCGGAAACAATTGAAAAATTGATTTCACGTAATTTCATTCAACGAGCGCGTTCGGGTAGTTTACGAGCTACTCCAGGGGGAATAAAATTAATCCTTTTACTTCGTGCAATTCCTGTTGAATGGATTACATCTCCGGAATTGACTGGCGATATGGAAGCCAAACTTTCCTCAGTGCAGGTCGGCGACTATTCACGTGAAGAATACATGAAACTAATCTATGACATATCTAATGA
>DUJK01000039.1:17155-26471 GCA_013329925.1 Candidatus Poseidoniaceae archaeon | reverse complement strand
GAACCAATAGCCCCATGTCCTTTGTGCCAAAGTACCCTAAAAGAAACCGTCTTGTCTTACATCTGCTGTGAAAATACCGGTAGAGACTCTGGTTGTGATTTCGTTCTTTGGAAAAACACCAGTGGACGATGGTTTGACCGAAAAACAGCTACTAGATTATTGGAACAAAAATCCATTAATGATTTACATGGATTTTTCAATCGAAATGGCGAACCTTATTCTGCTAGTATCAAAATGTTGGAAAATGGAACTGTAGAGTTTATTGGAGGAGGTGAATCAACATCATCAGAAGAAGACGCTGAGTTGTGTGATTGTCCAATTTGTAGCCAAGGGATAATTAGAATTAATTCCACAATGTATGCTTGCGACAACCAAGAGTGTAAATTTAGAGGCATTTCACATGAAATGTGTAAAAGGAAGATTACCGAAGAAGAGGCTAAGGTTATTTTGACCGAAGGCAAATCACCATTGTTGGAAAACTTTACTTCTAAGAAAGGCAGGCCATTTAATGCTTTTTTAGCGCTTGATGGTAACCGAGTTAAGTTTGAATTTCCCCCACGAGAAGCTGCGGCAAACGCTAAGAAATTTCCAGTAGTTGAAGGAGTTGTAGCAACTTGCCCAAAGACTAAGATTGAAATTATTGAAACTCCAACATTCTTCCAACCAGCCACTAACGGCACAGATTGTAAAATTCAAATTGCTCGTGAGATGTCGAAACGAGAGATTACTAGAGAAGACGCTAAAGAACTAATTGAAAAAGGCGAAATTGGGCCTTTTGACGATTTTATCTCCAAGAAAACTAACAAAAACTTTACCGCAATCCTTTATCTGAAGAAAAATCAGTCCGTCGGTTACAAATTTGCTAAAAAGTAATTATTTTGTCAAGTTTAATCCACAACAATAAAACACACTAGTTTTCACACAAGGTCATGGACGATGCTTCACCAAGCACAGACTGGGATGTAGTAATCGTTGGTGCTGGACCTGTTGGCGGGCATGCCGCAAACCTTCTTGCCCAAAGAGGGCAACGAGTATTATTGTTAGAAGAGCATTCAGAAATCGGTAGACCTTTCCAATGTGCTGGACTTGTAACACCTAATGCAATGAAACAAGTTGGATTATTCGACACCATTCTCGAGGAAGTCGATGGTGCGTTAATCCATGGCCCATCAGGGACTTTAGTGCCAGTTGGAACTAGTGGTAAAGTTAGAACCTATGTGGTTTGTAGGAAACTGTTTGATGAAGGTGTAGTAAAGCAGTCGATGTTATCTGGCGCCACCCTTTGGCTAAATTCTAAACCAATTCATGCTGAGGCAAATGATGATTGTGTAGTTATTAAGTTGACAAATGAGGGTGTTGAGAAGGAAATTAAAACAAAACTTCTGATCGGTTGTGATGGTGCTCATTCATGGACCCGCAGGTATTTCAAAATGGGTAAACCAAAAGAATTAATGATTGGATTTCAAACTGAAGTCGTTGGCTATAAGAATCGTGAACGTTGGTTAGAAATGTATTCTGGTTCGTCTATTGCACCAGGTTTCTTTGCTTGGGTAATACCATCAGGTAACGACAGTTGTAGAATTGGATTATGGTCTACTGCAGACCGTTTAGATGGAAAAAGTATTGAGGAGTGTTACCATTCATTGCTAAACCATCCCTTATGGGAAGACAGATTTGCTGATATTAAAGAAACCGCAAGATATTGTGGGCCTGTCCCGAGTGGTATGGTAAAAAAGCCATATAAAAACCGCGTCTTGTTGCTAGGAGATGCTGCTGGAATGGCAAAACCTACCACTGGTGGTGGGATTGGACCGGGATTTGAACAAATAAATGGGATTGTCGATAAATTATCTTTAGCAATTGATTCCAATAATTTGACTGAGTCAAATCTAAAAAACATTGCTAAATCACACTTTGAAAAGATGAAAAAGGACCAAAATAGAGCAAGAGCCCTACGTAATTTGCTAGTTAGTGATTGTGAGGACATAGAATTGGACCATAATTTTGAACAGTTTGCCAAACCAGAGATCATTAATTTGATAAATCAAATAGGGGATATCGAGAAGCCTGTCCCGCTGGGAATGGCCTTGTTGAGAAAAGTACCAGCATTTAGAAAAATGGCCTTGAAGGCTGGAATGAAATTAATATTTAGTTGAGTGATTCATATGGATGACTTACTATTGGAGGAACGGATAAGATACCCGCCTTTTGAAAGTTATAGATTTCGACCAGAATTATTGCCTATTGGTGTATCAAGAACCGAGATAGCCAGTCAAATTTCCAAAGAAGAAGCAAACAATATGGTTGCAGATATGCCCCCCCCATTCAGAATTGGCGATAAAAAATCTTGGCTAGTAGAGCGAAGATATATCTACCAAGGTAAGACTTTGAAATTGAACAAAGCACATAACCAAGAAATGAATGAAGCAGTGCCTAAAGGTTCAGTAGTTCACCAGCAAAGAACAGGTTGGTATTTGACTCCAAATGTCATACATTCACAAGCTAGGAAAATAATGAACTTTTCAGTGATAATTCTCTTAGTTGCCTTATCTTACCTATTTTTGGAACCAATATTGAGTGTTTGGGGAATCCCCAGTGTTGGCACTGAACGTGTCAGATTTGGGTTACTTGATTATCCATTATTGGCGTTAATAGTGGTGCCCATTTTGTTTGTGCCAATAATGATGCGAGTAGGGGCTAACTTCTCTGATTTGATCAAGCAGAGAAAATTTCTCACATCACCACCACTTGAACCAAAAATAATATTTCACTCTGATACCACATCTGGAGAAAATTTAGTGCTTGATATTGAGTTTCCAGAAGAGCATAAATCTTGGGGTAAGAAGCATATCTTGTGGCGTGTTGGTGTTTTACCACCTCGTAGAGATAAATTAATGGAGATTTTAGGGCGTGATGCTGAGGGACAGCCAGCACCGGGTTTGACAACAGAATTACCTCACCATTGGACAGTTGATCTTGATGATGGAACCGGTGGAGGAGAAGATCTACCTATGCAAACCAATGAAATCAAAGGTGGATTATTTTTGAAACCAATGAGAATAATGAACCAATCTGAAATAATTCCATTAGTTGATGGCACGACTACCATATCTTCACCAAGTGGTAAATGGCCAGGGACAATATTTTCTTCCCTAATTAGAATTCACTGGGAATTAATTGTGGTTATTGAAAGAGAAAATCAGTCAGAATTACTTTGGGTACAGCCGTTAAAAGTAAAGCATTCATCTAACTATACTGAAACAACTGCAACAGTGAATAGCGGTCGAACTGAAACAAACCATCCAATGTCTCTCAGTTGAATTAAGAAACTTGAGAAGGTATTGGTGATGGGTATTCTCTATCAGCACCATTGTTAATCATAGTCTCGAGATGATTGTATTTACTATCCCGCTTTGAGGGAATAAATCCAGCTCTAATTATGGTATTTTGTAATTCAATCTCCGAAGCAGATAATTTAGTTGTACCTGATGCAGACACGACATTCTCTTCCATCATTGTAGAGCCTGCATCATTAGCACCTGCAAGTAGAGCCATTTGTGCGACGCCTAAGCCCATAGTTGGCCAAGAGGCTTGTATATTGTCGATATTATCGAAAAAAAGTCTTGAAATAGCAATATGCCGTATGTATTCAGTAGGTCCTGCTCCTAAAACATGCTTGTTTTGCCCACGATTCCGCTTGCCAAAGGTATTGGTTTCAAGTTGAACCGGCCATGCAATAAATGAAGTAAAACCATTGTCGTAATCAAGTAGTGATGAATCTTGAAGATCTCTTATTCTATCCATGTGTTGGACTCTATTGCGCAATGTTTCGCCAAAGCCGAAAACATTTGTTGCACTTGTGGTCATCCCCAACGATTGAGCAGTTTGCATGACGTTTAGCCAATTATCTGGAGATCCTTTCTTTGGCGATATATCAGTTCTTATTTCATCCACTAACATTTCTGCACCGCCTCCGGGAAGTCCGTTCATTCCTGCATTGCAAAGTCTTGTCAACACTTCGAGAATGGATAAGTTTGCAACTTCTGCTATCCCTTCAATTTCAATAGGACTAAAACAGTCTAAATCAATAGTAGGGTGGTTTTTAACAAGATGCTTTATCAATGATTCATACCACTCAAAATCAAGTGAAGGATTTACTCCACCTTGCATCAAGATACGAGACCCACCAATATCTTCTAATTCATTTACTCTTTGTGAAATTTCTTCATACGTTTGAGTATAAGTTTCATCATGTCCTGGAGGTCGATAAAATGAGCAAAATTGACAATTAATTGTACACACATTGGTGTAATTTATATTTCGATCAACCAAATAAGTGACAACGCCATCTGAATGTATTTGTTGCCTCCTTAAGTTCGCCGCAAAAGTAAGTTCATGCAAAGGGGCATTTTCGTACAATTCCGTAGCCTCATCGACAGAGAGTCTGAACGATGGGCTGTTATCTCTAGACCACCCTTGCTGACGCTGAAGAATAGACTTCCAAGACATAGTAACCACTTAGATAGCATTGCCTACAATCGATTCTATTTCAGTGATTGTTTTGGGACATCTTTCTGTTAACACTACTGGACCATTCTCTCCAATCAAAACATCATCTTCGATTCTAATTCCAATATTTGAGTACCTTTGAGGGCAATCAACATCTGGCCTCCAAGCGCCAAAATATAATCCAGGTTCAATAGTCAAACACATACCAGGTTGTAGCACTCTTGGTTCACCATTTGGCAAATACACTCCAACATCATGTACGTCTAGACCGATCCAATGGCTTGTATTATGCATATACCAATCCTTCAGTTGGCCAGACTTGCTATCTAATGCTTCTTCTAAAGTTTGGGTTATAATTCCAATTTTTATTAGTCCTTCAGCTAGAACTTTCCTTGCTGCCTCATGTGGAGCTGTGTAAGGGTTTCCTGGAACACATTCATTTATGGCCGCAATTTGAGAATCTAGTACAATTTGGTATAGTTCTCTTTGTGGTTCGGTAAAAATTCCGTTAGTAGGCCATGAACGGGTGATATCTGCAGCATAACCCCTAAATTCTGCTCCAGCATCAATTAGAACGATATCACCATTTTCACATGGTGAATTATTTTCTTTGTAATGAAGGATTGTCGCATTTTCGCCGCTTCCAACAATAGATGGATATGACCATCCCGATGTCCCAGCATACCGAAAGAATCCTTCAATTATTGATTGAAGCTGATTTTCAGTTGCATTATTACCGCCATGACGCATTGCGGCAATATGAGCCAAACTAGATACATCGGAAGCAAATTTCATTTGCGCAATTTCAGCATCTGATTTAATTAACCGCATCTCTGCAATTTTGTTGCTTGGGTCCTCGACAGAAATTGGACCTGTGCCTAATCTTTGTCTTGCTCTATCTCGCTTCTTGATTGAAGAAACCACCAATTCGTCAATAGACGGCATAACACCCATTCTATGGAATACTCGATTGGCTTTTGACAGCATTTCAATTAAAGTTGATTCAACATCATCAATTGAATGTGCTTGGTCAATTGGCCAATTTTTTTCTGCACCTTCTAGACCAGGTCTTCTGCCTTCCCATATTTCCTTTAAAGTGTCTTTTGGTTGAACAAAAAGATGAGTTTTCCAAGTACCTGAAGCCTTGGTAGCGAACATGATAGATTCAGGTTCTGCCCACCCGGTTAAGTATAGGAGGTTACTCTGAGTTCGGTAAGGGTGATGAACATCGTTGGAATGAATAGTTTCTAGAGAAGAGCACAGAATTAACACATCAGATGATTGAAATGTTGAATATAATTCGTTTTGTCTTGAAATATATTCTTCAATTGAGATAGGTTCTGGCATCTTGCCAAGGTTGGCAAACATCTTCTCAAACATATTACTCCCAACAGTTTTACCCTATTCAATCCTTGCTTGAGTCTAATTTTTCCACTTAGGTAATTTAAAATCACCATTAGACTTCTTTACAGTAAAAATTAGTGATATCAATAGTATAATTACAATAACTGAAATTGAACCAAGAATAATTGGACTAAAAGATGCATCTTGGTTTGTCTCAGAATATTGCTTTAGGGTCAGGGATATTAGATGCTCATCAGAATCACCGTCATCATCTGTGACAATTAGTTTGAGCTCGTATGAGCCCGGCTGACTAAGTACACTCTGTGTAAGGTTATTTCCACTGTAAATCAATGAATCATCAAGATACCACTGGAACATTAAATCTAGTTGATCATTTACCGTATCAACAGAACCAGACGCATCGAAATACCAGTCATTAGCAATATCAAAACTCATATCCGTTGCAAGTTCTTCTGAAGAATCTATAGCAATCACAGGAGGAGTATTCTCTACTGCTACAATATGTGACATTCTAGTATAATGACCAACTGAGTCTATGGTCAATATATTGATACTCCAATTTCCAGATTCATTAAACGATATTTTAGCACTATAATCATCGATGATTTCACTACCAAATAATGCTCTAGTATCACCGTCTGGATTAGTGAGTGTCCAAGTAATTGCTACTGAGGAACTATCATATCCATCATCAACTAGAATTGAATATATTGTTTGACTCATTTCAGTAATATTTTGATCACCAAAAATAGTGACATTTGGGGGGTTTGTATCGAATGTTAACACTTTGCTGTGTAGATTAGAAATTCTCAAAAATGAGTCTTTAAATACAATATCAAATAACCAATTTCCATCATTTAACCCAATTTCTTCCTGACTAATTTGTATCACATATAATCCATCATCTGACACTGTATACGGCAATTCTACGCTAAACGAATTGCTCACGCATGCCTCACCAGAATATTGGCAAATTTCTGCTTTAAACATTGAAATATTTAATCCTGCTAATGATTCACCCTCACTAATTGGCCATGTAACGGCATAATTGAGAACGACATCATAAGCATCACTAGGTAATTGGAAAGAAGGAATACTTTCGATGATAGGGAAGTGGTTAGACTCACCAAGGTATACTAAGATTGTTCTTTGATGGTGATGATTTTGAGATTGATGCTTTATGGTAAAATCACACGTACAATTAAACTGACCGACAAAAATAGATACTTCCCAATACCATACATCATTTTCAATGGTAACTTTTTCAAAAATGTTAGATTGGTTTATTGGATCCCCATTATTAACAACACCTTGTGATATTTCGTAGATTGACCAACTCAGTTCACTAGCTGGAAAGTTAGATGTGCCACTTAGATTCAAATATTCAATAAAATGTTCTCCATCGGTTTGGTTAATGGTCAAACCTTCGGATGGATTATTGTGGCCATTGCCGGTTTCTGCCGAGGTATTACATAGCAGCATAGAAAAGACAACTAAGATTGTACACGTCACCGTTACAATACGCTTGCCCATGATTCTAACAAAGTCGTATTAGTCAAGAAGTTTATCTCTGTATGTTCATTAATCAGGCAAACGGGTCACAAAGTTCACCTTGGCCAGGGAAACTAATCGGGTCTCTAGGATTGGTGTCCCATTTGTATTCGCAGTAATTTACGTGTCCGTCACCGTCGGTATCAAACATACGATCAGCAGCATCATATGGATCAAAATCAAAGTGATATTCCCAACCTGTTGCCATGCCGTCGCTATCATGATCTTGGAAATAGACTTCTGGCCCATCATTCCATTCATCTCCGTCAGTATCATTTGATACAGGATTGGTATTGTTCTGCATTTCTTCGTAATTGGTGTAATTGGCTAGATTATCATAGAATTGTTTACCATCAGGAGTATTGATGTCAATGTGGCATTCAGCATTAGAAGGATCATCATAACCCGGGCAGTATCTTTTCAGTAGACCAGTTTGGTTCAATCCATCTTCATCTGGGTCCTCTTGGCCATCATCAATACCATCAAGGTCGCTATCAATCATCGACGGG
This sequence comes from Candidatus Poseidoniaceae archaeon, assembly GCA_013329925.1. Lineage (GTDB taxonomy): Archaea > Thermoplasmatota > Poseidoniia > Poseidoniales > Poseidoniaceae > MGIIa-L1 > MGIIa-L1 sp8734u. Next base: position 18,537 of record DUJK01000039.1, on the reverse strand, counting down.
TCTAGTACTCCTCTGGCACCATATGCTGACAAACTAGCATTGTCAACTAAACCTGATTCGATGGCGTATTGTGAATATTTTACTTCCCAACCATCAAACAACAAATCTCCATCCGAATCTTTGTCGACAGGATTGGTATTCCATTTATCTGGTGCCTCAGCACCATTCATCAATGAATCATTATCGATATCATAAGTGGCATCCGGAAGGCGGCTTATGCCAGACTGATCTGATGGATCGAGTGCCCACCTACCATTACAATCACAAAGTGGATTATTTGGAACGCTAAACCCTGACAAATTCATTTCTGATACCTCAAATTGTTTTTCCTGTACGAAGCCACCTAAGGTATTAATCCAGATGTATCCACCAGGATCTTTTGCACAGTTATTGGTTTGGGTTGGAACACAATTAGGAAGATTCCAAGAACTTGTTGCTACCCATAAACTATGGGAGTTAGTGTTATCTTCTTCTGATTGAACTTGCATCTCCCATCCGTCTAGCATACCATCGCCGTCTGTGTCATTAACCAATGGATGAGTTTGCTCTTGGAATGGCCGAGGAATATAAAGAACTTCATTACCGTCTTTTAGTCCATCACCATCTGTATCTGAATTGTTAGCATGGGTCAAAAATCCGTCTTTTCCAATAATTACCTCTTCTCCATCTTCTAAACCGTCATTGTCTGTATCAAAGGCGCAAGGACTTGTGGTGTATGCTTCACCACTACCAACTGGCCATTGTAAAGTGCCTCCGCCACCAGTTGCTTCAAATTGGTCGTCTAATCCATCGCCGTCGGTATCTGGATTAGAAGCATTAGATCCTGAGTCACAAAGTGAAGAATACTCTAAGAAATCAGACAGCCCATCTCCATCTGTATCTGGAAGGCCTGGGTCTGAAACTACAAGTGTGATTTCGACACCTCGATTAACCACGAGAATTTCCCATCCAAATACTTCAATACCATCGATTAGCCCATCATTATCAGTGTCCGAATCCATTGGATCTGTTGAACGACCAATTATCAAGTTTGGTTGACCATTCTCATCAAACCGTTCATTATTTTTGTATTTGGCCTCATACTCATCTTGGTTAGTGAATCGTTCGTTGTCCTCTACAACAACAAACCATACCGTATCTCTAGAGGTTATTATTTGGTCTACCGAGACATACATTTGGTAAACTGTTCCAGACGATGTTGCTTTTATTGACACAAACTCTGTTTGCCCACCTGCTTTAGTATACTCAGCTCTAACTACAGTTTCCCCTTCGGCAACGGTATCACCTATATTCTTGTAAATTTGAATGACGCGAGTATTGAACACCAAGTCTTCGTATACTGCAGCACCATCTCCATCTCTATCCCATCCATCCATGTCTGG
>DUJK01000039.1:0-16779 GCA_013329925.1 Candidatus Poseidoniaceae archaeon | reverse complement strand
GGCATCCCATCAATGTCGGTGTCCTCTTGCCATGGTGATGTAAAATTCTCAGCTCCAAAGATAAGTGCAGAACCATACTCCTCTAGATTATTTAATCCATCATCATCCCAATCAAAGAATCCGTCAGAGGGATTACTTGGACTTAATACGTCACCTTGTTCTAAAGAAGTTAGTTTGAGAGCTGAGATTACATTCTGTTCAGGGTATATCGAGTAGCAGTACTCGTATCCATCTGGCATTCCATCACCATCAGAATCCCAATCAGATGGGCCATTTAGTAATCCGTCACCGTCATCATCAAGGTAAAACCATGAGTTGTTTTTGTCCATAAATGGCGCCGGGAATTCAAATGTTTGACTGTTGTCTTCCCTAATTTGCTCGTTGCAATTTCGGTAGACGTCTTGTCCATTTCTATCGAAACTCTTGAATATACCTACTGCTCTAGTCAGTTGTAAATTTACTCTGGAAATCTCTTCAGCATCAGATAATAAATCACCATCTGAATCCTCTGCTGTTGGATCTGTTCCAAATGTTTCTTCTTGGAAGTTAGCCAAACCATCGTTATCAAAATCCAGAACATTGTCACATGAGTGCTGATCAAAACTATTACCCATTTCCTCCCATGATGGAGTTGTGTCATCTAGATTATATTTTTCTGTAAGCATTAATTTTACATCAGCAGTCAATAAGACACAATCCCAGTTGCCATTTAGTGGGTCAAATAAGGTGAATGACCCGCCAGGGATTTCAACTTCAATCATAAAAGTAGACTCCCACTTATCGTTCAAGCCGTCATTATCGGTATCAGAACGCTGTGGGTCTGTTTCTAATTCCTGTTCTTGTTGATTTGTTAGTCCGTCATTATCAGGGTCGCCATTTGGCCCTTGGTTGGGGTCTGGCCATGAATCCGTTTCGTTCTCCTGTTCCCCATTAGTGATGTCTGCCTCACCTGGATCTTGTTCTAATGGGTCTGATTCACCATCGTCTAGAGGATTTAGCCCGTGTTCGACTTCCCAGCCATCTGACATCCCATCGCCGTCTGTATCGACATCTTCAGGATCAGTCCCGTATTGAGTTTGTTCTAAGATATCGGCTAGTCCGTCTCCATCAGAGTCCAGAGCTTCGTTAGTGGTAATTCCATTACCGATGATATCTTCTTCTACAGCACTCTCGAAATTTCCTAAACCTTCACTGGTTTGTAAAACACCTGAAACTCCAACAAATATAGAGCCAAATATCAGAGTGGAGACAATCGCAACATAGGCCATTTGATTAGGATTCAAAGACATAACAATCACTTGGCTAAACGCCGGTATACCACGGTCTACATCTATCGGTTATAGAGGTTAACCATACTTGACCTAATTTGTGTCTTCCAAAATGTACTCTAGCAAGGGAGATATCTCGACGTTTATAACCCGCTTGTCACGTGTTATTCGGCATTTTGCGACCTTACCGTTTGCTCTTTCCCAGAGACCCACTAATTTTCCTAGGGACAACGGTAAACTAGGCGTTAAATTCATTTGAAAAATACTGGTAAATTCATCTTGTCTAACTAATTGTGGAGTTGCATAACCAAAGCAAGTCATATGTTTAAAAATGGTTTTATCCCAATCTTGTTCATCTCTCAGATAAACGAAGTTATCCATTGACAAAAATACTTCTTTAGCGGATTCAAGCATAGCAATTAAGCCATTCGAATAGATCTCATCAAGACCAACTAAATCCCATTTTTCATATATTTTACTAGGTAACTCCTCAACAAAACCGGAGGAATTTTGAATTACTCTGTTGAAGAAGTCACAGGGCAACAAGAAAGATGTTCTCCCTTCAATAGACCATCCTAGTTCTTGAGATTCAAGTTTGACATCACAATTAATTATGCTTGCTTTTAAATCGTCTAAATAAGCCCATGGTATTGATTTAATCAACTTTGGATGGGGCATTACATTATTCACATTTGAACGTTTAAAGTCAATTATATGAGTGGATTTTTGCGACCATTCAAGCTTATACCGGCGATTTTCTAATAATTCTACTGTTGATAAATAAAATCCAGCTGCTACTGAAGCAAACAAATTAGTTTTGATTGTCGAATTATTGAAATTATTTGTTCCCCAACCGCATAATTCCCAAAGTTCTACTAACCTTTTATTCAATTGTCTTTTACCGAAAAACTTAGCCCTAATAGTTGCTAAATTAGCAATTACCAATTCCAAAGAATCCGCAGCAGAATTATGTAATATCCTACCAATTGGTGATGAAATTATTGATTCATAATGATAGATAAGTTTGTTAAATTCATCTTCGTGAAAAATAACCCATGTGTTTTTGTCATCATCTGCCATTTCACCGGATTGTTGAAGGGTAAACTGATTCCAAAATTTTCTCGTCAAGTCTTCATCATGAGTGTCTATATTATCCTCGATAAGTGGCATAATTACACATCATAAAATGTAACCAGATTGCTCTTCCTCATTGAAACAGTATCTTATTGTTTGGAAATTTGACTTAAGATTTTTAACATCCTGTTTCACTCTATTCAAGTCCTCATTGTGGATAAGTGCTCTAGCGAATAATTTGGCAACTTCTGCCATCTCAGTTTTGCCCATTCCGACCCTTGTCAATTCTTGAACTCCAAGTCTTAGTCCAGATGGCGTCAAGGCCTTAGTATCACCTGGCAGCATATTCATATTGGTAATTATACCTACATCCTCCAAGGTTTTCGCAGCCTTAGCACCCGCACCTGAGTCTATATCGCCGTGTCTTGTTAACACTTGATGAGAAGCGGTATAATTTCGTGATTCTGCGAGTACATCAAAACCTTCAGCCGCCAAAGATTCAGCTAGTGCTCTAGAATTCTTTACAATATCCTTAGCATACGTCTCACCATATTCTTCAAATTCTGCCAATGCGACTACTTTCCCAGCCACATGATGTAGATGATAGGATGAACAAACGCCTGGGAAAATAGCATTATTAAGCCTTTTTTGGACTTTCTCATCCTCGGAAGAAGATAATAAGAAACCTCCTTGTGGGCCCGGGAATGTTTTGTGGGATGAACCAGTCATTATGTCAGCACCTTCTCGTAAAGGATCTTGAAATTGACCTCCAGCAATGAGTCCAAGAACGTGGGCTCCATCATACATAACCGATGCTCCAACTTCATGTGCTGCGGCTGCAATTTCTTTAAGCGGGGTGGGGAATAAAAATACCGATTGACCTATCAAGCATACTTTCGGACTAATTTCTCGAATTAATTTGCATGCACCATCTATATCCGGCTCCATACGATCAATATCCCATGGATAGGTAGACAAATCAAGATCTCTGAGCCCAACAGCACCCATTCTGGCATGGGAAATGTGACCTCCATCTGCAGTGGAGACTGCAGTGATTTTGTCCCCAGGTTTGGCAAGTGCCTTTAGAGCAGCAATATTAGAAACCGTTCCAGATGTTGATTGGATATTAGCAAATTGAGCCCCAAAAACCTGTTTAGCTAAAGAAATACCCAGACTTTCAATAGTATCAAAATCATCACATCCTTGATAATATCTTTTGCCCGGCAAACCTTCTGCATATCTGCCATGCAAGTCGCTAGCAACTATTTTTTGGACCATTGGAGAGATTATATTCTCGGAAGCAATCATGCCTAGACCATTCCTATACAAATCACCACTGGCCTTGGTGGCATCCATCACCGCATTGGCTTTTGCTAATGTCTCATTATTTGGTTTCCAAGAACCCGGTACTTCGCCCATGAACCACGGTAGTCAACTAGGTCTTTGAACAAATTGATTACTGTTAATTATTTTTTTTCCTTCTAGATGGTGGCCTTCTAGAATTTTGTACCTTGGATTTAGGCACAAATTTAGGCTTAGCCGAATTTCTTTCAGAAATTATTGTATTGGTTGGTATACCTCTCCTGTTCAAATCTAATGTGTGTGCAGGACGAGATTTTCCGGGAATTTTACCAGTTGGTCGAGCTCCAACACCCTTTTTGCGATCGATATATCCGGGTCTGCCTCGATAGGCAACTTTACCAATTAGCCGCTCTAGTACTGGAGTATCAGAATCGTCTTCTTTAGGACGTTTTAACCACCACCCGTCGCCTAGTGGCTTCAATCTAGGCGGACGTGATTTTGACAATTTGCTGCTTCGTCTTTTCAATCTTGACTTGATTGCTTTATCTGGTTCATTAGGTAAATGTTCTGTCATCCACCCGGGGAGTCCTATATCCAGCACAACACCATTTACCGACACTAGTATTCCAGACAATAGTAAGTGTGTGCCAACAGGGATATTATCTCGTTTTGGGACTACTTTGAATCGTTTCATTCTCTTGGCATAAGCGACCATTGCTTTTTGATCTCTATGTCTGATTAACTTCCTTTGTTGCCGTAAAACTCGACGACTAGTAGAATGTGTTGTCATTAATATGGCGGTGCTAATTAGCCCTTCCATTTGACCTACTTCGGTAAACAAATATATCCCAATTAGGATCCATAGAGGCGCTAGAATAAAGAAATTAAATACAAACGATAATTTCCCAGGTTGATATCTTGGAGTCATTTGTCTTCTGGTTGCTTCATGAGCGGTTATCAAAAGATTGGCATTGATTGCTTCATCCATACCGCCTTTAACGTCAAGTGCTGCTACTGAATTACACGGTGCCTGATTAATCCATTTCTTCATAGATTTACCTTCACCCTTAACGAGTGCCACCTCAAACTCCTCGACGTCGACAGGTTGACCAAGTATTGCAGAAAGAGCCATAACTCTTGGATCATATTTGTCACTTTCATTTAATTCAGCCATTATTGAGCGAGCACTATGCCAGTCGCCCTTGTCAATTAAGCATAATGAAGCTGCTATTCTAGGCCTTACCCCTGTTGGATCTGCCCTTACCAACTTCAAAGCTAGTTCTAAAGCTTCGTCATGCATTCTTTGACCACGCATAAGAGAAATCATAGATAACTGAGCATTTCTGGAAAGTCTATCTTTATTCAAAAAGTCATTATTTGGTTTAGGATTCCATCCTCTGATCATTTGAGTTAGATGCTGTAAATGATTGATGCATGAATTATTTTCCCAATCCCAAAAATCATCCTCTGAGACATTCCCACTCCATGGGTCTAACCATTCACAAACAAAGGCCAGTAATTCTGGTTCATCATATCCTTCAGGTTGCTCAAGTCCGTGAAGTGCATCTCTAGCAGCGTCTAACCTACGTGATGCCATGTGACCAGTTGCAATAATCATTCTAGCAATGTCATCATCACCGCCAGATTGCGCAAGGACTTTTCTAGCTTCTTCTATAGCCGAAGGCCAAAGTCCCCTTATGGCCAATTCCCACATCCTAGCACGACCCTTCTCGAACCTTATGACAGATTCATCACCGCTTAAGGAACGCCGTTGGAATCTAATAAGAGTATCAAGGTCTTCTTGCAAAGCAGCTTCGTCAACCAGTGTTCTCATCCAGTCTCCACCAGCAATTCTGACAGCGCCTTCACGTCTTTCATCTGGATTAAGGTCAAATCTCAAATTTCTCAAATGGGTAAATCTGATTATTGATACCAACCACGTCAGTAAGAAAACCAATTGCCCCACTGCAATAAACATCCAGGTTGCCAATAAACGCATACCCTCATCAAAATTATTAGCTTCAAGCGAATCTGTAAAGGGCATTAAACTTCCAAATTCTTTGTAACAAACTAGCAGCAAAAGTAAAACTGTATATCCAGAAAATCCAGCAAAGGCAAATTTTAATTGTCTAGTTTGGGCATCGACTTCAGTTCTAATATCCCTTGGATTATCGATTATCACTCCAAATACTCCGCCAAAACTTTGGCCGCCTAGCATCAAGTTTCTAGTTAATTCAAATATGAAGGCCAATCCCACAATAGCAATGTTTAGCGACAAGTATAGAGATAGGAACTGGGGCAAACTTTTGATAAACTCCCAATGGAATAATATCTCTGATATTAGGTCAATTCTCTCATATATCGAAAAGCCAATAATACCACCATAATTTAGCACTTCGGTTGAATTATCGGGATTATTGATTAGAACATGTAGGACTGTCACTATGCCATTAAGGGCAGTGATGGGCATTGTGATCAGAAATATAACAAGTAGTAATGAGAAGAATCTATTGACAAATCCTGGTTTATCTGGATCAATTGGGTTTTTTTTGCCATTTGACGTACGCCATTTTCCAATGAGCAGCATATTCCAAGAAGCACCCATTATCCTACCGTAGGCAAAAATGGTCGGGGACATGAAAACTAACATTGCAAGAGCCAACCAAAATGGTTCAATTACAGCCCCTTCAGATTCTTGCAGACCATATAGTAGAGAAGCAAAGGTTATACCAACAATTATGAAAAGAGTCAATGTACGTCGGAAGAAGTCAATTATTGCGCTTTTATTGACTTGGCTACGATTCTTGGAGAGTTGAGCATTCATTGTTTCCCATGGTGAAATCAAAATTGGAATTCCGACAAGTATGCCGATTAAATAAAGCGTGGGAGTGTAAAAATAGTCTGGGTCAAAAAGGAACTCGCCAATAAGTATCAAAACTCCTGTCATACCCATCATGTATAGACCTAGACCATATCCTACTGAACCTTCAGAGAGTAAATCTCTAGCATCTTCATTATCCCTTGTCACGCGATGAACTTCATACAAATCATCATCAATTTCAAACGCAACTTGTAAATTTGCCAATTGCACTGGAATAAACCATTTCCACATTAGGAATGCAACAAAAAAACCAAGAAAAATAGGCGCCAAATACATGATATCAAAACCTGACTCATCAGAACCCTCCGCTGAGACTACCTTTGAAAACAGTTGGAAAAAGACAAAACATAAAATCAGCAATAAGCCGATTTTCTTTTTATCCATGGGCTAGCGAAGTAATCTACGCACATGAATACTTCGGTAATTAATCTCTGTGACGAATTAAAAACCGCTCTATGCGGTCGAATGCATCGTTTAAAACATCAATATTTGGTAAATAAACGATTCTAAAATGACCTTTTCCCAGTTCAGCAGAAAATCCACTCCCATGAACCACTAGAACATGCTCCTCATGTAATAATTGCAATACAAAATCCTTATCATTTTCATGCCACTTTTGATCAACTAATTTGACAAACATGTAGAATGCTCCTCCGGATGATTGAACTTCTAAGCCATCTATTTTGGAAATTCTCTCAACACAGAGGTTTCTTTGTTCAATAATTTTATTAGAATATGATTTCATCCAAGTGCGGTCTGAATCGAGTCCAGCTAAGTATCCCAATTGGGCAGGAGTTGAGGCACATAATCTAGAACGAAGTAATCGCTCGATACCATCTCTTACCAATGTTAGCCTTGCTTTTGGATCATGTATTCCTAGATAGCCAATTCTCCAACCTGGTGCATAAAATACCTTAGAAACACCATTCAAGACAAAAACTGGCACATCAGGTGAAAGACTGGCTACACTTTTTTGCTCACCAGTAAAATCTAGTCCATCGTATATCTCATCTGCAATCACTATACAATTTGGATATTTTCTGACAATTGATAATAGACGGAAAATTTCATCTTTCCCAACAACAGCACCGCATGGATTATTAGGATTAATCAAAACTAGAAGTTTAACATCATCAGACATTTTGGCTTCGATATCTGCAAAATCTAATTTCCAACCATCGTTTGGATTCAACTGGTATTCTACTGTTTCTGCACCGTACATCTGAGGATAAGCCATGTATGGAGGATAATGAGGTCCAGGGGCAAGAACTTGGTCACCTTCCTCTAATGTAGCGGCAAATATAATTTGCAAGGCTTCAGTGACCCCATGACAAACATAGATGTCTTCTTGTCTTGCTGGCCAGCCTTTGCCTCTTTCATCTTGAGCAATTGCAGATCGCAACTCAGGAATGCCATAAGACGGTGAGTAGCCGTTACTGCCATTTCTCAATGCATCTACATATGCTTCAACCATATGTTTTGGAGTTGGTAATCCAGGGTAGGCAATAGGATCTCCAATGTTAAGTTTCAGTATTTTGTGTCCTTCTGCTTCTAATTTTGTCGCCGGTACAACTACATCTCGTATAGCATATTCAATATTAGCAGCCCTTGTAGCAACTGGAATTTGTGCTCTAACCATTATCTCAACTCAAATCTGCAAGTGTCATTTTAGCCATTCGAAGGACGGCAGAAAAATGTTCTTCTTCAACCGGTTGTACAGAGAGTCTCTGCCCTTTTTTTACTAGTAACATCCCATCACATTCAGGATTATTCTTAATCGCATCTAATGGAATAATTTCTTCCAGCCCCATGACTGGTTCAATATCTACCATCATCCAGCGGGGGTTTTCTGGATTGGCTTTTTCATCAAAGTATTTTGAATTGGGATCTTGAGCAGTAAAATCAGGATATCCCTCTTTGCAAACTCTAGCGATTCCAGCAACATGAGGAGGCTTGTGATTGGAGTGATAAAATAACACCAAGTCACCCATTTTCATATCATCTCTCATCATGTTTCTAGCTTGGTAATTTCTTACACCATCCCAATGAGTAGAACCATCGGCAACTAATTGCTCGTAAGGATATACATGAGGTTCTGACTTCATTAACCAATAGCCGGCCATGATGCTTCCAAACGTTCCCGCTCTTTTGAGATTTGGATTACCATGCATCTTTGATTTCGTCAGAAATAGCCTCATCTAAGACATCAACATCAGATTTTTGGCCAGAGATTAATCCCAATTTTCTTGCCATACCTGTTGAACTACTTACCGCCCCAATGCCCATTTTATCTAGTGTTACGAATATTGCCGGTAACAATATTAGCGCGCTTGCAGCCGCAACCCATAATAAAATCAGAATTACCGTAATGAAAGGTTTGATTTCTGGAATTGGGATTTGGTAGGCTGTTATCATACCTAAAGAGGTCACTACTGCAGCCTCAAACAATGACATACCCGTTCCAACTGCAGCAGTCTTGATGGCTTTTACACCACCACCTAATTCCCTAATTCTATTAGATATGTGGATAGAGAAATCAACACCAACTCCGACTAAAATAGAGCCAATCATCACCGTTACTAGCGATAATGTGACATCCATTTGCCACATCACTAACCATTGCAAAGCAACTGTAGCGATAACTGGAGATGTGGTCCAAAAAGAATACTTAACGTCTTTGAAGACGACTGCTAAAACAATTAGGGTTAGAATAATTGCAAATGCCAGCGAGGTATATTGAGAACCAACAATTAATTGGTTTACTTCAATCGCGGTCGCAGCAACACCGGTTAGATGCTCTGCTCTACCGCTATCTACTGATCTAAACGAATCTGCATGTTTATTGACTTCTTCAACGCTAGACGCAGTTTCTGCAACGGGTATAAACGGCATGTCAACATAGATTAGAGTTCTATCAAAATCTTCACTGATGAAAATCTCTCTAGTTTCATCGGTGATGGAGGCGTAAAATACGTTCAGTAAGAAAATTTGAGATTGTTTGGTACCTGGTAAGCCATAATTATCGGGTTGTATTAGTAAATCCCAAAATGAAGCATCAGCCGTAACTTCTTGATTAAGTAATACTTCAGCAGTTTCCTTTATGTCATCAGGTAGTGGAGTTAGATTAACAAATTCATATAGTTGAGTACCTGACACCGTCGGTGCAAAACCTGTAGATTTCATCAAAAAGACAATTGATACTGCTGAAGTATCTTTGACAGTGTTTAATTTACTTTCCAATTGATCTATTCGTTTAAGATTCTCGGCTGGATCATCGTTTCCAGTATCAGCGTCATTAGTATCACCGGTAACATTTGCATGGATAAGCACCATACCGATTTGTCCAGCATTAAAATCGTCAGAATATTGTTTCATTTTAATCACTGGTGCTTCACCTTCTGGAGCCATACCAAGCAGGTCAATATCTTCCCTAACATTTGCCTGGCCCATAGTAGCTGAAAGGAGTATTAGCAACAAAAATACTCCAATGATTGCTCTACTGTACTTAACCGGGGCTTCGACTAACACTTCAAATGCTTTCAGTGGAGGGTGTTTAGGCTTCCTTAAATCGAGTAATAATGTTAGATTTGGCACCATAAACATCGTAAGAACGTAAACAACAATGATCCCTCCCGAAAGGGCAATTCCAACCGTTTGAATCGGAGCCATGGGAGTAAATACTAGAGATATAAAACCAATAACAGTGGTAACAGCGGATAAAAATACTGCTTTTCCGGTTGAAGATAATGATGCACGCATCTTTTCTGACTTCGTACCATCTTCCTCAGCATACCGATTAGTGATGTGCAAACCATATGACACTCCTAAAGCAAGTAAAATTGGTCCAACTATGATAACAGTCATCGTAACTTCATAATCGGTCGCACCAATAATCCCCAGCGTCCAAAAAACGGCACATAGCGTCGGTAGACCTGCAATAATCACCACCTTAATTCCCTGTATGGGCCTCATTCCTGTAATACCTGTCTGTAATAAGTCAGAGTGGAATATGAATAATCCAAGCGCAACTAAGACAATTGCAGTTGGGAATATTTCCCAAAACAGCTTGAAGGAGAATTCTGTGACAGCATTGGTGATTGGAACAGGACCTGTTAATGTCATTGTTAGGTTTAGATCGTTCCAATCACAGAGACCAGATTCTGGGTCTGGAACACCATCACCATTGGTATCATCACAATACCTTTCTTGGGTGCTAAGGTCATCTAATTTTTCCTGAGTATATTTTATTAGTTCTTTAGCTGGATAATCAGGGTCTTCGGTAACTGCTACTGCCATAATCGCTCTATCAAGTAAACCATCTGGACCACCACAATCTCCATCACCACCAGTACAAACATCTCTGGCCAATTTATCTAGACCTGGCGTAGGAGTTCCATCCTCTTCATACATTTCATTGATTACTAAATCAATTGTAGTCTGACTAGGAATTTCATATGAACCGCCAAACTGGTCATCTGTCTCAGCAAATGCCGTGTTAATTGCTTCAGCAGCATCTGCAGTCGCGCATTCATCTAAACCAGGAGCACATCCTAGTTGGCCAAGTTCAGTAACGAACGCCTCTCTTACTCTTGGAGCACTTGAATTGACTTCTTTGAGTACTGTTGATAATGAAAGAATGTAAATGACCCTATCGTTTTCAGAGTCTGAAAGATATGGATTAAGTTCTTTTTCAACATAACTCATCTCTTGTAAAATTCTCTGGTCGGTAATATTTCTTGTACCTGATTCAACATAAATAATCATCACGTTAGTAGACCAATCTTCTTCGACTAAACTAATTAATTCAGCCACTTGACTTCCTTCCGGAAGGTAAACTTCCATATCTCCATTAACATTTAGTGCAGGGTTATCAGGATCGTCATCAAAACGCGTATCATCTAGAAACCCTGATTGAGATACAAAATATGCTGTTAACAGCAAGAAAATTGTGATCACCGCCACAGGATATTTGGTTATTGCACCAGTTGCCCCGTGTTTTTGCCATTCACGTTTAAACCGGTCCGGGGCCTCTAACACTGCATCAATGGCAGATTTGGCACGGAAGTCCTTGACACGGGCAGTTAAATCAACGGCACCTGTTTGGATTTTAGTTCGGCTATACTCCGCTAAAGCACCGATTCGTTTGGAAAATTTACGACTTTCCATGGAAGGTTTAGAATTATCTTTCCCTTCCGACATAGTCTTCCCATGTTAACCCAAGAGCACCCGCTTCTAATGTTTACCGACTATATGACTAATGTTATTGATAATCAAATACTTACCCGTTGGTTTGATAGCGTGTAAGTATTGGGCGAGTTGGACCCGTGTTGTTAACGAGCGTGGGGCCGGTGGGGCATATGCCAACTCCAAGACTAAATGAGAAAAGATGGTCAGTAGACCTAGAGAAGAAAATTCAGACTGAGCATTCGTCTGATGCACTAGAATATACCAAGAGATACGGTTTTAATCCAGACTCTGGTAAAGAGATATTTGTCATCGACACACCGCCACCATATCCATCGGGAACCTGGCATATTGGAGCAGTTGCTCAATACTCTATGATTGATGTAATCGCAAGGTCACAAAGATTACTTGGAAAAGAAGTATACTTCCCTTGGGGTGTTGATCGCAACGGAATTAACATAGAATTCACCGTTGAAAAAAATACCAAAAGAAAAATGAAAACTTACGACCGAGCTGAATTTTTAGGGCTATGTCAAGAAACCATCGAGGAATTCACGCAAGCCATGCGAAACACCGCAAAGAGAGTGGGCCTATCTTGTGATTTTGAAAAAGAATATCTAACAGACGCACCGAATTATCGAGCAGTAACACAGGCGATATTTGTTGAATTATTCAAGAATGGCACTATCATCGAGGATTTGCGACCAAATATCTACGATCCTGTCGAGGGCACGACAATTGCTGATGCAGAAGTTGAGCGCCTACCTCGTAAAACAAAACTTGTTGATGTAATATGGCAGTTAGATGATGGCAGTGAGATAATTATCTCTACAACTAGGCCGGAATTAATTTGTGCATGTGGAGTAGTTGTTGTTCATCCAGATGATGACAGATATCGTCATTTAGTAGGCAAGACAATTACGCTACCATTGCCAGTAGATGGCCGAGATAATACTGTTAAAATCATGACCCATCCATCTGTCAAATCTGATTTTGGTTCAGGAGTTTTGATGGTGTGTTCCTTTGGTGATCAAAATGACGTTGCAGTATTTCGTGAACTTGGACTTACTCCATTTCAAGCGATTAATTTGGAGGGGAGGATGACTGAAATTGCTGGACAATGGTCTGATATGACGGTAATTGAAGCACGAAACTCAGTTATTGAGTATCTTGAAGATAATGGTAAAGTGGCCAAAATTGAAGAGCGAGACCAAGAAGTTCCAGTATCAGAAAGAGGCAAAAACCCCGTTGAAATTATTTTACTCAAAGAGTGGTATGTCAGACAAACTCATATTCAAGGTAGAATGAAAGAATTAATCGATGATATTGAATTTCATCCACATAGAAATCGTCAATTCTTAATCGATTGGATGGATAACATAAGCATTGATTGGCCAATTTCTCGCCGCAGATGGTACCACACAGAAATACCAATATGGTACAGTGAAGATAGTAAACACATCATAGTACCACCATCTGGAATTTACGTTCAACCATGGAGAGAATCTCCACCAGAAGGTAGTCGAGTAATAAATCGAAAAACTCGCCAAGATATTGGTGATTATTCAGCAATGGCGGCAGACATGGGTAAGATTGTTGGCGAAGAGAAAGTATTCGATACTTGGATGGATTCATCTAATTCGAATCTATTTGTCAGTGGATATCTAAACCAGCCCGCAGTGTTTGAAAAAGCATTTCCCACAGCATTACGACCGCAGGGCAAAGAAATTGTCAGAACATGGCTTTACTATACCCTACTAAAATCAGCCCTTCTACTCGACAAACCCGGCTTTAAACATGTTTGGATAGATGGCCTAGGAATGGACCCTTGGGGCAGAAAAATGAGTAAATCATTGGGCAATGGTATTGACGCTGACTCTGTTCTTGAATGTGGCGCAGGTGGCCGTACTGGCTCATGGAAAGTCAAAGGACCAGAAAAAACAGTTAACCTAAAGGCCAATAAAATTGGTAGTGAATGTTTCAGATTGTGGAAAGCATGTGATGCACAAGTTGGTGATGATTTCCATATTAATCCAGAGGAAATTGAGAAAAAGTACTTTGGTGTGTTAACCAAACTGTTTAACGTTGCAAGATTTGCTTCGCAATTTGAAATTCCAAGCGATCTTGACACTACACCAGACACCCTAAATACTGAGGACGAATGGATATTAGCAGAATTTAGTTCAATGATGTCTGAAGTCAACACATCATGGGCTAATTTGGATATATACACAGCCACTCAAAATCTTAAGGCATTTGGCACGGGAATATTACCAAGTCATTATCTCGAGATGGTAAAATCAAGATTGTATGATGGTGATACTGCAGCAGCATGGACAATTCATCGCGTAGTTAGAGATTTTATGAGTGCTTTTAGCCCTATATGTCCATTCTTTACTCACCATATTAGTAGTACCATCTATGGTAAATCTGCTGTTGATGTAGATGTATTTCCAAACCCAGCTATTGCTAACCAATCACGGGAAGCAGAATTAAGAGCTGCCACTACAGATTTACAGGCCTTCAATGGTGAGGTTTGGGCAACCAAGAAGGAAAATGGAATTTCTTTAAATCAGCCAATTTCGGGTATTGTCATACCTGAGAGTTTACATGAGTTTTCTAAGATCCTAACATCAATGCATAGCTTAGAGTAATTATTCCTCTTCATTTGTTAGATTCAACAAACGTGTTTGCTTAGTTTTTGGCGTATCAAGTTGCCCTAACCTAAATCCAATAAGTCTAATTTTTCGGTCCTGTTGTACGTTATTGGCAAAAAGTCGCTTTGCTAGTCCAGTAAATACCTCATCATCATCCATTGCCACAGGTATTGACCTGCCATGGGTATGAGTTTCAAATCCAGTGTATCTAATTTTTACTTCTGCCAAGCGACCTGAAACTCCTGCTTCACGAGATGATTTCATCACTCTACGTACCAGACTAAGTAACGACTCAAGAACTACTTGATGGTCATCCTTATCATAATCAAAGGTATGTTCCTTACCAATTGATTTTCGACTTCTAAGTGGGCTGATTTCACTAGATGTTTTTCCCTCATAAACCATCATAATCCAATTAGCAAACCTTTCGCCAGTAATTCTTGCAAGAGCAATTTCTCCATAACCATAGATTTCATCAACAGTTGTTATGCCCCATTCGGTCAATTGTGTCGCTCTCTTCTTACCAATACCGGGCACTTCTCTGATATTTCTAGAATCAAAAAATTGACTTACTTCGTCGGGAAGAATTCGAAATATACCCTTAGGTTTGTTCACCTCGCTTGACATTTTTGCTAATATCCTATTTGGTGCGATACCAAATGATGCTGACAACCCTATCTCTTTGATAATTTCCTCTTGTAAATCACGGCATAATGCCACTGCTGCATCCCAATCACCAGAGACAAAATTGGTAATATCTAAGTAGGCTTCATCAATACTTGCTTGTTCAAAATATTCTGCGGGCTTTTGTAAAATCTGCATCACTTTACGAGATGCTCTTGAGTATAAGCCTCTACTACCTCTGATGTAAATTCCGCTGCCATATGGTGCACCAGGACATCTACGCCATGCTTCACTAACGGCCATAGCGGAGCGAATACCAAACTTACGAGCAGCATAGTTGCAAGTTGATACAATACCTCTTCCACGCCCACCTTCTGGGTCTGAGCCAATTATCAGAGGGATTGCTTCATCAAATCCATGATGCAAGGTTTCAACAGCTGCATAAAATGCATCAAGGTCACAATGAACTATGATTCTAGTTCGATTCATGGTATCACACTATGGATAAGTTATGTTGTCATAGGTTATTGAAATTAATCTCAAGAAAGATGCTTTTTGTTGACGATATAATCGCATTTCTTACCCTGCAGAACTGCCATTATATTTTTAGAAATATCAGTTCCAACTCTTCGCTGCGCTTCTATTGTTGCAGCACCAATATGTGGTGTACCATGAAAATTTGGATGTTGGCATAGTTCATAATCGGCTGGGACCGGTTCAACTTCAAACACATCCAATGCCGCAGTAGTTAATGATTCATCGTTAAGTGCCCTTAGAACATCTAATTCATTGACTATTCCTCCACGAGCACAATTGACAATATGGTTGCCGCACTTTACGCCATCACGTGATTTACCAGGCATTTTTTTAATCATCTCATAATTAACTAAATGGTGGGTTTCTTCAGTTAAGTTACAGTGAATCGAGATATGTGTGCAATTAGAAAAAAGGTCATCAACTGATTTATGCAACCTAGTATTATGACTTTTGGCAACTTTAGGAGGCAAATATGGATCAAATGCATGTACCGTCATGCCCATAACTTGAGCAACTGCTCCAACGCCTTGAGCGATCCTACCAAACCCAACTAATCCTAGAGTTTTTCCTGCAAGTTCTGACCCTTTCATGGCCTTTTTAGCCCATTGACCGTCTCTAAGCGACCGGTCTGATTTAGGGACTTTACGAACCGAAGACAAAAGGTGGGCAATGGTTAATTCAACAACTGATTGGGTAGAAGCTCTAGGTGCGTTAACAACTGGTATTCCAGCTCTACCGGCCGCCTCAAGATCGATATTGTCAACACCTACACCAGCCCTTCCAATAACTGAGAGACTAGACTTTGAAGCAGTTATTACTTCAGCGGTAATTTTAGTTGCACTTCTAACGATTACGGCATCAAAAGTTGATAGAACTCCGTCTAATAATTCCTCATTGGAATAGAACTTTACCACAACTTCATGACCGTTTTTCTCGAGCAAAGATTTTGCTTCATCAGAAATACCATCTGTAACCGCAATTCTGCCCATACTACGGGGAAATCTCCATGGTCGATAAACTTGACACAAATTAAATTGTCAGCCAAACCATTCAAACCGGATTAGCGGTTAGACCAGTTTGAGCGGGACATGGCTGCGGAACTAGATGTATCTGGACTGCTGTGGGCTACGGCAATCCTGTCCATACCAATTGTCATGGCTTTACCCATGAGATTAGCATGGAGTTTCTTTATTGGAATTGGTCATGAGGAATCCCAATATCGCAATTCAGTAAGACAAATTATTGATGCTGG
>DUJK01000051.1 GCA_013329925.1 Candidatus Poseidoniaceae archaeon | reverse complement strand
CTAAAATGGGCAATGAAGAATGATTTGACGGTTTCAAGTTTGTCTTAAAATTGGTATTATTTATTGGAAAAAGAGCGGTATGCTCTTAACGGTTGCATGCTAGAAAGGTGTGATGAGGGGCAGGTCCAAGGCTTATGATGGGAGAGCCATTGCTATGCTATTGATATTGTTGATGGGTTTTTCTACCTTACCAATAACTAACGTTAGCGCAGAAGATACCGGTGATTTGTATCACTTACAAGCACAGGATATAGCTGCAAGTTTTGATGGTGCTACTGAATTAACCACTATCACTTGGCGTAACATCGATAGCCTAGACCAACCAAGTGCACTTGACAATTTCTTCAATGCTGTTTACAGCATTTATCGACATACTGAAATTATCGATTCGCAAAATGTCGGTAATGCTACATTAATTGCTGAAGTTGATGCTTGTGATAGTGAGACCTACTCGGTAAAGTATCTCTGCTTAGGAGGGGCAAATGGCTCTCATCCAGGACACAGCTTTTCATATTTGGTTGAACCGGGAACCAATGACTCATTTTATTACGGAATTACCACTTCAATTACCGGACAAGATGATGCAGTGTCCACCTATGATAGTTTAATCCTTAATGACTCTGCAACCTATCAGCCAACCAATGAATCCACCACGCCCATTAGGTCACCTTATAATTTGCAAGCTAATTTTAATCCAACAACAAGTGTAACAACACTCTCTTGGATTAATTATAATGATATTTTCTTTATTCTACCTGAGACTGGTGAAGATGCCTATCAAACAAGGATTTGGCAATCTTCTTCGCCAATTAATCGTAATACAAGCCAAACAGTGCTTAATGGCCTTAGTCCCTTAGCAGAATTATCCCCAGGAGTATCAACTTATCAACTACAAATACCGCTAAATATAGACCGAGAAGTGTATTACGCAATAACATATACCCTGCCAAACTACCTAGAAGATGGGCAAATTTACGAAGATATTCGGTTCCTGTCTAATAATGCACTATCGGCTCCATTTGTTGAAGACAACATGCCCCCTGCTCCAGTTTCCTCAGTAAATACAAACTTTATCTCAAACCCCTCCACTGGCGGTGGAATGACAACAGTTTCTTGGCAAGACGTAGCGAACGAAGATGGAGAAAATTATGCGATTTATAGCTCTGGCGAGCAGATAAATAACACCGACCAATTTGGGGTTACACAAATTGGACTAGTAGGGGAAGGAATTGGTGAATTTGATTTCAATCTACCAATAGGGCGTTTAGGAACTTCTTATTATTGTGTAGTAGCTGTCGATAAAAATGGAATTTATGACCGCGATGTTTCGCCACAATCCTGCTCATCTGTCTATGAAGATGCCTTTTACGATTGGATAGCTGAACCCACACAGGTAACTGCAACTTTCCTAGGGGACTCCCAAACTCTAATTACATGGGATGATCAATTAGGTGCTGAAGGAGAAAAGTATCATATTTGGCGTTCTAATTATTTAGTAGCAGGTAGTCAATTTGTGGAAAATGTAACAGTCGAATACCAGGGCACTGTTACAGATGGTATTCAACAATTTATGGTAAATATACCCAGTGAGCAAGATAGGACCTCATTTTATTTCGTTACTAGTGAAGCTCTTTACCAACATAATTCGGGGCCATACCATTATACTTCTCTAATTCAAAATTGGGCCGGTCCAGTGTATGAATATACCCAGACCCCAAATCCAGCCAGAATTAATGAATTGCAGGTTGATGGTGAAATAAAATTGTTAACAATCGAATGGCTTAATGACCCACAATTGGATTTTGAAACATATTCCATTTGGCGACATACTGGAAACCCGTTTGGAGAAGATGAAGATCAAGTCTCCGACACAACAATAGAAAATGGCTGGGAGGTTTTTGATGCCTCGATAATTGACACAGGTTCCACAATTACGGAGTTTAAATTCACTAGAACCTATAATTTACCAGCTGATGTTGAGATGTCTGTCTGGTATGCTATTGTTGTTGAGGATGAAGCAGGCAATGTAAATCTAGAATCATTCCCTGGTTCTGGAGGTAATGCTCTGAAAGTGAAAGAAGATACAGTTCCTCCAACTGCAAATTATACACTGTATGATGATGATGGTGAAATATACACTAGTAGTTCATTAACTTCTGGAAGTTATTCAATTCATCTGTTAAGCGATGAATATCTCTTATCGGCTCCAACAATTAGTTTGGTGACCTCAACGGGCGGAGATATAACCAATTCCGCCAGACAAATGTTACTTTATGCTGATAATTACCTAAATCCAGACATGGGTCCAGAATATTATCTAACATTCGATGTACAAAATTCAGTGTCTGCCGGAATGATAACCATTGAAACAGTTTTGGTAGACGAGAGTTACAACACTAATACTATTCAGTGGAATGATAGAAGTTTAGATGCTCAAAGTCCGGTGTTATCTGTCTATTCTCCATCATCATTACAAGACGGCTCAAAGTATCTTTACGGCAATAAAATCACTGTCAACTCTGGTGCTAGCGATGATGTGGAGATTTCAACAGTACAATATAAATTCACATATAATTACGCAACTGCAGATTCCTCTACAACCCCGTGGACATACCCTTCTAATTTACAATCCTTGGATGGGGAAAATAAAACAGTTGTATTTTCAGAAGAGATAAGTGCCGGTAATTTTGACCCTGGAACTCACGCAGTATCGATTAGAGCAATAGATTCTGCTGGAAACGAGGTAGTGGAACAAATAGTTTTCATTGTTGACTATTGTCGTCACACTCCCAATGGGACTACAATATGCAACTATGAAGAATCACTCAAGCCAGAGCCAGAGCCAATAGTAATTGAGCCATCATTTAGTGACCCGCCTTATGTCTTTGTGTGGGTCACTTCAGGAGTTGCTGTCCTAGCCATCATAATGATGCTGTTTGTAATTAGCGCTGGAATGCGCGGGCCAAAGAAAAAGAAATCTGATGATGATTATGATGATGATGACTGGATGTCTGAATTTATCGGAACAAGTCAAGATGTCGATATGGATTCAATAACCAACACCACCAAAACCGACCCGGTCGAAGAAGCAAAAACAGTTCCAGAGGTCCAAGAACCTGAAGTCGAAGAGGAAGACCCATTTGCCGTTAATGTTCTAACAAGGAAATCCCGAAGAACCAAGGCTAAGTCGGAACCAGAGCCAGAGGACGACGATGACCCATTCTTTGGTTTGGACGATGAGGATTTTGAGGACGAAGAGGTTGAAGAAAAACCCAAGCCAAGGCGGAAGGTTGGTCGTAGAGCAGCGCCTAAGAATGCGCCTAAGCGCAGGCCTACTAGAAGAAAAAAATCAGATGATTAAGTGAAATTGGATAGATACCTCAATTAGTGTATTTTCAATCACAACACCATGGCAGAGACAGGTATCGAGGCGGTTGCTGA
Source organism: Candidatus Poseidoniaceae archaeon (assembly GCA_013329925.1). Lineage (GTDB taxonomy): Archaea > Thermoplasmatota > Poseidoniia > Poseidoniales > Poseidoniaceae > MGIIa-L1 > MGIIa-L1 sp8734u. Next base: position 5,954 of record DUJK01000051.1, on the reverse strand, counting down.
GGAAATCGCTGATGAATTAGACCATGCAATGGACTCATTACTTGATGCTTTTAGCCCGTTTAAGAACAAATTAAATTGGCTGTTAATTGCTTTGCCATTAGCGGTTTATTTTAATTATGACCATAACCTAACCATGGCCTTTCTGTTCTCAATGATCGCTATTATGCCCCTAGCATTTCTCATGGGTAAAGGTACCGAAGAAATCGCTCTGCGTACGGGGGAGGCTATCGGTGGATTTCTCAACGCAACGTTTGGCAATGCTGCTGAATTAATCATTGTTGGACTTGCCATCTATGCTGCCTCACAAGACCCGGAAATTGTTGACACAATGGTAACTGTAACCCAAGCATCCCTAATTGGTTCAATTCTTGGCAATATGCTACTTGTTCTGGGTTTAGCATTAGTTTGGGGCGGAATAAAACACAAGGAGCAAACTTTCAACAGTGACGCAATTCAGATGAATGGTACACTACTATTACTGGCTATAGTTGCTTTCATAATTCCAAGTGCATTACACTATTCAGGGGGTACGACCGCTGATGTAAAAGTAATATCACGTTACGCAGCGATAGTCTTGTTGGTTATTTACGGACTAGCTTTACTGTTCCAACTCAAAACTCACGCTCATGTATTTGCCACCGAACCAGGACACGGCCATCATGAAGATCCTACAATGACCAACAAAGATGCTTGGATATTACTTATTGCAGCAACTGTATTAGTTGCTTGGATGGCTCATATCTTAGTGCATAGTCTAGAGGCTGCGGTAGATGAATGGGGATTGCCTGAACTATTTATTGGAGTAATTCTGCTGCCGTTCTTTGGTAATGCAGCAGAACACTTTACTGCGGTAATTGTGGCAGGTAAAGACAAGATGGATTTGTCAATTGCTATTGCAATAGGCAGCAGTGTTCAGATTGCTTTGTTCGCAGCCCCTGCAATGATATTGTTTGCCTGGGCAGTGGGTGTACCTCTGACATTAGAATTTGGTATGCTTGAAACAGCGGCTACTTTTGTTGCAGTACTAGTGGTGAATTCAATTTTAGCCGATGGCAAATCAAATTGGCTAGAAGGTGTAATGCTACTTGGCAGTTATGTGATACTTGCTCTGGCCTTTTTACAATTGTAGGTGAGTTATTTGCACAGAAATGCCAAAATAGGTACCGGCTTGATTGCCTTGTCAGTTATTATTTGCTTGTTGGGGACAATTGGTTTTACCACCGAAGAAAGTGTTGAAGGCGTGCCGACGCCAAATGTTCCTAATTCAGTATTCTTTGCTGATGAACCTATCCAATCCAATCCTCTAGCATTATTTGTCACAGCCAATGCAGAAGTCACTTGGGATCGTAATGATGTGTTTTTGGTAGTTGCAGACGCGGATAAGAAAGCCCAGTGTGATGGATTAACATTGATAGAACAAATGGGTAACAATGAACTTTGTACTTCAGGAGATAATGAATTTGAAGCAGTTGGTGATGATAACCAAGCCGGAGTTTCGTGGAATGTAAAGTCTGGTGAATATTTTGTTGGCATTGGAACTATGACGGAGACTCCAGATGATTTCCAATTAAATATTGATTATACAGTGGATATTTCTTTATCTGCTACAGGATACTTTGTTGGATTTATTTTTATCATAATCGGCTATAGTTTAACTAGATATGAATGATTACTCAAGACCTTCGTAATACGATTGAATTGAAGCTTCAAGGTCATCCATCGCTTTTCTTTCGTCAAGAGTATTAGTATTGCCATTTTGACGTAATGCCTGCCCATCAACCCACATGTCAAGGCAGTTAGCACCATTGAATACTAAATTAGCTAAATGGCGGTTTCCGGACCTGCCACGAGGATACATTCGTACATCATCTAAATCCCAAGCAACCCAATCTTGACTACCATTGGTTGCCATTTGAAAGACCTCCTTAGCCGGCAAAAGGGTAGAATCCCAATGGTCATGCCGTTGAACTAAACAAGCAGTACGGGCCTCAGATAAAACATTCAGCCCATTACCAGAAGATGCTGCCCCGTCAGTACCAAGCCTTACATCGACTCCTACCTCCTGATAGGCGGGCAAAGAGAGAGTTCCACCGCAAGCCAATTTCATGTTTGATGAGGGGCAATGTACGGCAGTTGCCTCATGACTTTTTAGAATCCTGATTTCATTTTTCTTGACCCAACTAGCATGTGCACATATCGTTCCGGGCTTGAAAAATCCAATACTATCGAGATATTCAACAGGATATTTGCCGGTTTTTTCAAAGCAATCAGCAACTTCCTTTCTCGTCTCACTGACATGAATATGTAATCTACCTTGCCTTCGTTCTGCTAAATCAGCTGCCCTGACTAGCGTTTCTTCGCTACATAGGTAAACAGAATGAGTGGCAATTGCATACTGAATACGATCATTAATAGATTGGGTTTGAAGCAAATTTTCTATTTCATCCAATGCCGATTTTGCATCAGGGTGTGAAGGTAGCGCAAAATCACTGACAGGTCCGCCAACAAGGCCCCGAAGACCTGCTTCATCGAGAACCTTACCAGTTATTGCAGGATAAAAGTACATATCAGCTGCGAAACTGCACCCAGTTGCAATCATTTCACTTGCTGCTGCAGTAGCGCCAACTCGAACATATTCGGGATTTAGTCTTGCTTCGGTAGGAAATATTGCTTCATTTAGCCACTTATTTAGTGGGAAACCATCACTAAAATCCCTGGCATTTAATTGCATAGCAAGATGAGTATGCCAGTTTTGTAAGGAACGCGTCAAAAGTCTAGACTTACCGTCAATAACTTGCCTAACATCTTCGTCACCATTAGACTTGGACCATGCCCCATCATCGTGGATTAATACATCACCAACAAACTTGTTGGCACTGCTGTCATACAGAACAGTATCTGTATATCTTGCAGCATATTCCTCTGACATTGGTATCAATCCCTGACAGTGGGTGATGGCTGTGTTATTTAATTGTCAGTTATGGATTGAGAGATTGTTAATTGATATTTTCTTGCACTATACTCAAGGCTTGCAATTCCTGGCAAGACCCTGCCGGCTAGATAATTCAAACAAGCACCTCCACCAGTTGACAAATGGCCCATTTTAGCAGATAAGCCCCGATTCATAATCAAGGTAGCAGTATGCCCTCCTCCTACAACAACATAGCCATTAGATTCAGCGCAGGCGTTCAACATTTCAATAGTGCCTAGAGCAAAATCAGTAAGTTCGAAAACCCCTGCAGGTCCGTTTAGAATGATTGTTCCTGCAGATTTAATGGCGGCTGAAAGGGTCATAGTTGAGTTGATTCCAATATCAAAAATCGGCGCCGCAACAGGTAATTCCGCCAATGTCAAATCCACCCGGTTATCTTCAATATTTGCCGCAAGGTCTGTTGGCAATTTTATTTTGTCAGCAAAATCATTCAGCATTGATTTAGCAGTTTCTACTGTAGAGTGATAAGATTCGCCTAGTTCCCCGACCAAAAAATTATGATTCAATTCACCAATATCAATTCCTGAATATTCAATCAATAAATTCGCCACTCCGCCAGTGGCCCACACTTCATCAGCGATGCCTTTTCTCAGCATGTTATCAGCAACAGATATTGAATCCTCGACTTTAATTCCGCCAACCACAGCAATGCATGGTCTACGTGGCGATTCTAAAGCCGCATCAAGACCATCAATTTCCTTTTTCATCAATTCTCCAGCTACACATGGTAGTGTATGAGTGAAGCCAACAATAGATGGAGAGTTTCTGTGCGAACAGGCGAACGCATCATTAACAAATACGTCGACAACGCTGGATAGTCGTTGGATTATTTTTGTCTCAGACATTGCTAGAAAGTCGCCTTTGGTTGATACTTCTTCAAGATCCATTCTTACGTTATTGAGCATCAAGATTTCTCCGTCAATTAGGCTTTCAATCGCCTGCATTGCCTTTTCGCCATGGATATCCTCAACCCATTTGACATTACGGCCCAATATTCTGCCTAATTCTCTTGAGTGGCCAAGGGTGTTGGTGAAGTCTTTTTTGCCAGGTCTAGATTGGTGGGCTAACAAAACAACTTTGGCTTTTGTCAGCAAATTTAATGTCGGTACAATTGCCTTTATTCGCGTATCATCAAGAAATTCTTGACTTTTGGGTTGTAAGGGACTATTGATATCAACTCTTACCAGCACGGTCTTGCCTTCAACATTGATGTCGCGCAAGTTTAACACTTGTGCCATGTTACTCCCAACAGCAGGCAGTTTTTGATTTATCGTCTGCTGATTTTACCATAATAGAGCATAAATTCACGAGAAACTCAGACATCATCGGTTAGAGTTTTCAACATCTAGTACGACCCACAGCCATGTCGTCATGGTCGAGTGAAGATTTGCTGGGACCTGAGGGGCAAGATTGGCGAGTGCCAGTTAGTGAACTTGAACAACGGATTAGTAAACTAGCAAATCTATTGCAAGAAAACAATCTTCCAGGGGCATTAATTCAAAGCCCAGTTGACTTGTATTACTATGCTGGAGGACGGCAAAACGGGGCTTTGTTTGTTCCTGCCACCGGTTCCAAAGCCAGCATAGATTGTGGGGGTGATGGCAGTACTTTCTTTGTCAGGCGGTCAATCAAACGAGCAGAATATGAGGCTGGAGGCACGGACGGCCCAATTAACATCGAAAAATTTCCCAGTTTGCGAATCTTTGCTGAGACACTTGCCAACATGGGGTCAGAAGGCAGTCCAGCATTACAAAAAGGCGAACTGCCAGCAGATTTCCATGAGAAATTCGCTTCAGTATTAACTCCTTTAGGAAAAACTGCAGACTGCACTCAATTAATTCACTCACAAAGAGAAGTAAAATCATCTTGGGAATTAGCTATGATGCGCGAAGGGGCTATAGTGCAACAAGCAATGTTTGACTCGGTTAGGAAAGAAATTGCTGCGGGTAAAACCGAATTGGAAGTAGTTGCCGCGGCTGAAGCAATTAGTAGAGAAAGTGGATTTGGCGGCAATATCCAAATGCGGCGATTTCCACTACAATGTGATAGAGCAGTAATAGTTTCAGGCAGAGCTGGAGGGATTCCCTCGTTCTTTGATTCAGCAATAGGTGGCACAGGTGCTCACCCGTTAGCCGGAATGGGGTCTGGATTCAATAAGGTTCGAGAAAACCAACCCATCTTGGTTGACCTTGTTCATGCTCACAGAGGTTATGTTGTTGACGCTACTAGGATGTTTAGCGTTGGTAAATTAGACGATATTTGGTTGCAAAGACTAGACGATATGGTTGAAGTCAGTGACAAGGTAGTGAACTCACTTGGCCGTGGAGATGATTGTTCAACGGCATGGGAGCTTGGCTCGCAGTTAGCCATCAACATGGGTCATAGCGAACATTTGATGGGCATGAATCCAGATCAAAGCAAGTTCTTAGGTCACTCAGTTGGTTTACAATTAGACGAAACTCCTGTTGTCGCACAGGGTTTTGATCGACCATTACCAGATAATGGGGTCATGGCGATTGAGCCAAAACTTGTCTTTACCAAAGGCAGTATCGGTATTGAGGATACTTGGTTAAAGACGGAAAGTGGATTACAGCGCCTAACATTATCTGGTAATAGTGAATGGTTAACTAATTGCTAATAATCAAAAGCATCCAATGTAAGGCCCTCATATGCCGGCTAAACCATATTCCTCAGGCCACATCGGAGCAGTTGCTGCCAATTTCACGCAAATGCGTTTATCTGGTGCGGTAAAAGAACAATTAGTTGCATTATTGTGTGAAGAATTAGACCGCTTAGTTCCAACAATGGAATCAGAAACTCTAGCCCAAGACCCAGAAAGAAAAACGTTGGACGACCCCAGCCGAACACGATTGAATTATAATCGAACAAGGGAGTTGATGATTGATAGAATCAGTAATATCGATTCTGTTGGCTCTGCTGCAGTTCAAGCAGGAATTGAACA
>DUJK01000034.1:16130-31386 GCA_013329925.1 Candidatus Poseidoniaceae archaeon | reverse complement strand
TAAAGCAGAAGAGGCTAATAGGGATATGGCAGGTAAGGCCATGCGAGTTTTGGCACTATGTGCTCGAAGATTAGACGATGGTGAAGATATTTACGACGTTGAGAAAATTGAGTCTGGACTAATATTCCTCGGTTTAGTTGGTATAATGGACCCTCCTAGACCAGAAGTGAAAGATGCTATTGCGATTTGTCAGCAAGCCGGAATTAAGGTAAAAATGATTACTGGAGATCAACAATTTACCGCAACCGCGATTGGTAAGGAATTAGGCATTACCGATGGAGGTATACCTGCAGTTAACGGTAGTTCAATCACTAATTTTAATGATGCTGAAATGGATGAGGCTGCAGCCAATTCTACGATATTCTCGCGTGTAGCGCCGGATCAAAAAATGCGTATTGTAAGTTCTTTGCAGAGCCAGGGGGAGATTGTAGCAATGACTGGAGACGGAGTAAATGATGCTCCAGCATTATCCCGCGCTAATATTGGAATTGCCATGGGTATTTCTGGTACAGACGTGGCTAAAGATGCTGCTGATATGGTATTGCAAGATGACAACTTTGCTAACATAGTTCATGCAGTAGAAGAAGGTAGAAAAATCTACCAAAATATCCGTAATTTTGTGAGGTACCAAGTTTCTACAAATGTTGCAGCAGTTTCCTTGATAGTTATTTCAACACTAGTATTTGGATGGAATTTACCGCTAACTGCAACTCAAATATTAGTGATCAATATCCTTATGGACGGCCCCCCTGCAGTTGCTTTAGGAGTCGAGAAAAAGCATGGAAATGTGATGAGTAGACCTCCAAGGCCTGTCAATGAAGGGTTACCAAGCAAGAGTGATATTTGGTTGATATTTTACCTGGGCGCAGTCATGGTTATCGGCACATTATTGGTATTTTTCCTCGCAGGGGGCGGATTAGATACATGTAATGGTCTACCATTAGCTGATGAGAATAGTTTGCCATTCGATAAGGCAGCATGTGATTCTGGTGACCCTGATGCAATCGCTCAATGGTCCAACTATGCTGATGATAGATTCGTCCATGCACAAACAATGACTCTTTCCGTCTTCATTATGTTTCAACTGTTTAATGTGATGAACTGTCGTTCACAAGAGGAAAGCATATTTTCTCTCGGTGCTTTTTCGAACAAAGCGATCAATATTGCTTTTTTAGCATCTTTTGGACTATTACTTTTCTTTGTACAATTGGCCAATGTAAGCATTCCGATAATTGGAATTGAAATAGGGGGATTACTATCTACTAAAGTACTCTCAAGCAGTGATTGGCTGATAATTATTGCAGTATCTTTTTCCGTCTTAGTTATTGAAGAATTTAGAAAATTAATAGTTAATTCGAAACTTTTTGCTATCAAAAATATACCTTAGATGGTGTACATATATATTTGAAGTATGGGATAGACCCCAGCCTATGACTGAGTGGTCAGCATCGATACAAAATGCTGGCAGTGCGGCAAATTGGAAAGAAAAACTCAAAATTTCTCTATCAGACAAGCAATGGTCCAAATCTGTCGAACCAATCGCCACAAAACTTGCTAATGGAGACCGCCTCAGCATTGAAGATGGCCTAATACTGTACCAACATCCCAACATCAGCGAAGTTGGTATGCTTGCTAACTTAGTAAAACACTCTAGATATGATAAGCAGGTTTTTTTCAATTCTAACGTCCATATTAACCAAACAAACATCTGCGTACTTGCTTGTCGTTTCTGCGCATTTAGACGTAGTAAAAAGCAATCTGATGCATATGCATTGACCATCGATGAATATATCAAAGAAATGGACAAATTTGCAGAGTACATCGATGAGGTACATTCAGTTGGTGGACTTCACCCAGACTGGGATGTAGACTTTTACGTCGATTTAATTAGCGCAGCAAAGGAGAAATATCCTAAAATTTCGATCAAAGCATTAACAGCGGTTGAAATAAAACATCTATCGATTCAATCAAATATTAGTTTTAATGAAACTCTTTCAAGATTAAAGCATGCCGGGTTGGACTCACTGCCTGGTGGCGGCGCTGAGATATTAAATGATGAAATCCGTGAAATTATCTGCAAGGGAAAAGAAAGTTCTGAAGAATATTTAGAAATCCACCGACAAGCTCATCTAACGGGTCTACCATCGAATTGTACCATGTTGTTTGGTACTATTGAGAAAGTTGAAGACCGTCTTGAACACATGGATAAACTGCGTAAATTAGCAGATGAATCGTCGATGCTGCAATGTTTTGTACCTTATCCATTTTTACCAGATTCGACTAGATTACCACAAGCACAATTAGCGACAGCAAATGAAATTCTCAGAACCATTGCCATATCCCGTTTAATGCTTGATTCAATACCACACATCAAAGCCTATCGAATGAATATTGGAGATGAAGTTGCTGAGTTAGCACTGCATTACGGAGCAGATGACATCGACGGTACAGTTCGTCAAGAATCTATTATGCATTTAGCAGGAGCTAAATCAAGTCTAAATTACGGAACTTATCAACTTGCTAAATTAGTAAAAAATGCGGGCTTTTCTCCAGTTAAAAGAAATACTATCTACACGAAATTCAATAAATTTGAAGTTGTCCCTCCTAAGCGTGTTAGACGTTTGTCTGTTATTCAAAATTAGGTGATGATATGATTACCAAAGAAAGTACTAGTACAACTCCAAAATTTCTTAATTGGAAAAGCACTATTGGTAGGGTCGCATTCATGAATTGTGATCCTTTGTTTCTAAAACTGAGTAAACAATGGGATGTATTATCCGCACCGCCATCTTGGCTTACAGGACATTTACTAAGAAGCGACTGCATATTAGCACCGATTCCAGCCGCGGATTATGCTAAAAATTGTGACGAACTCGTACTAGTGCCCGATTTAGGAATTTGTTCGAAAGGTGAAGTTGGTAGCGTTCTGTTATTTGGTAATAGCAGTATATCAGAGATGCAAACCATAGCATTGCCATCTGATTCTTCTTCGTCTGTTGCATTGTTGAAGTATATCATCAAACAGCAAGGATTGGAACCTAATTACGTTGTAATGGGTCCAGACATAGAGGCAATGTTAGATAATTGCGACGGAGCTCTAATTATTGGGGATAGAGCACTGGATGCATCAAAACTTTATCCAGAACAGATTGTTTTAGATCTTGGTTTAGAATGGCGAGAGATGACCGGTAAACCTATGGTTTTCGGTGTATTTGCAGCTAGACGAGACACACCTGTAAGCGATGTTAAAAAGGCCTACAATTCGCTAATCGAACAACTAGAAATGTTTGAAGATTCTGTTGGGCGCAGAAATGAGATAATTCAAATTTCCTCAGACAAATCAGGTTTAACAATAGACAGGTTGAACAAGTATTTTGGAGAAGTATTCAATCGTTTAGATCAACAACATATTGATGGTTTGAATCTATTCCTTACTGAGGCTTGTGGAAAATCAGAATTTGCTGAATTCCTTTGGTAGTAATATTACCACTCATCATCTTCGGATTTAACTCGTTTAACCTTACGTTGTTTGGGTTTTACAACCCGTTTCTTTGAAACAATTTTCTGACCAGGAATATCGAGTTTTCCATCAAGCCTCTTTCGCTTTGTCGACATGACTGGACCCTGTTTGTTTCGCTCTACCTTGCCTGATCTACGCTTTATCTTGGCTTCTTCATTTAGCTTAGAATCATCATCGAGAGTGAACGCAGTACGTTTTTTGGGATTTGTTTCTTCTTGAACCATCATGTAATTTGATTCATCATAATCCAAATCATCTTCATAATTCATTATTGGCTCAGGTTTGTTAATTGTAGCCTCAACATTTGTATCATCAAATTCTTCGATGTATTGTGAATGTTGTGCATCTTCATATTCATCATCCTCTTCCTTAACTTCAAAATCCATCTCATCAAGAATTGCCGATTTTAGATTATTTCTTCTTATTAAGTACCAAATAGGTAATGTGCAAACAAAAATGAAGGCAAAAAAGTTTGGATGAAGTATTTTTCCTAATATTGACTCTACTTGAGTCTCACTTTTTTCGGTAATTGAGTAATTTAACACTGGGTTTTCTCCATAGTTATACCAAATATATGACTCCGTTGTGCTATCTTGGTTTGTCTGGACAATATATATCGGATGATTTTCAACAATGTGGGTTATAGAAGAACCAATCACAGATATCTGTTCCACTATTTCTACATCAATTGGAAAAGAGACATTTGGTATTATATCGAAAGTAGTTTTGAATCCAAACTTTATCTGTTCCTTGTCATCCCATTTCTTAAATGATAATCCTTGAATTATTTGGCATTCTATTGAGCCGTTAGTTAATTGGCCAATAGATAGTTCGATAGATGAACGCATCTTGTTGATATAATCATTCTTGTCCATGTTGTGGCAAATTGCGCTTTCAATCAAATTAGTTTCTTCATAACTTATAATTTGGTCAGAAATTATTGATCTTCTAGATAGGTTTCTAAAGGTAATCGTGTCTATTGCGTTCATTGTGTATATGTCATTAATTACTAAAGTACCACTGACGATTTCCATTTGATATGATCTTAATGTTGTTATATCTGGATTCCTACTGCATATAGTTTCATTTAGACAATTAAAATCCCATTCATCTATGTGTGAATCACCATCATCATCATCGTCTAAAACATCAGGTATATTGTCGCCATCTAAATCAGAACCCATGGCACCAAATCCATCATTTAATGTCGGAGTTCCATAAGTCGCAATATGATTTGAATCTGTAGCAACGAATAATTTGGTTATTACACCTTGGTCTTCAATTATGCTAAAATCAAGTGATTTGTGCATTAAATATATTGAAGATATTTTTTGTAATGTCGAACCATCAAGTACTATCAGTTCAGGACTATTGTCTGATTCAAGAATAAATATTCTGTCGGAATTGACTGACCATGTAACTTCATGAGAATCACCTAAATCTAAACTTTGTAATTCCGAACCACTCAGAGAAAAGGTGTGTAAATTACCACTCAAAGTTATAATTGCTAACTTGGCATCTAATTGACTAAAGTCACATCCAGTGACTTCTTCATTAACATCGAAAGTAATGTCTTGAAATTCGCCATACTGATCCCAAATATTAATTGTACCAAATTCATCACCAGTTACTATATAATTTCCCGATTTTGAATATTTCACGCACGTAATGTCTGAGACGTGTTGTCCAGTTAATTCATATATTATTGACATATTATCTCTGTTGTATATGTGTGCACCATTGTTCATATTGGGTGCTATGATATGCTCGCTATCAGGCGACCAGTCAATGTTGCTTTGTCGGTCATTGCCTTTTCCCATTTCAGATTTTATGCTTCCAGTTTCTAAGTTCATTATCTGAATGGAATCATGAGTTGATTGCTGTGCTTCAAGACTTATCGCTAGATAAACCCCATTTGGCGAAAATTGGATATCATATATATCTCTTACAAAATTTGAGGTATCTACTAACTCAAGAGTATTCATGTCATGGAATTCTAATGTATTACTATATGAACTAGCAATTAGGTTAAGCTCGTTATGAATTGCCACAGACTTAGTATCAGCATCGTTGGAACCCGCATGAGTAACTCCGACAAAATTAATGCCAGCAGAGTTGGCAGCTGCGCATGGTATGAGTAATGAAATGAATAGTGTGAACAAAATTGCTCGATTACCCATAAATTTCATCGGATTCGCTCTTAGGCAAGTTTTGAACTACTTGAACATATAGCCGAATGTTAATTTATTTACGCGATTTTGTTGGTTTGTCATGAACTTCAAACGGATGGTTATTGAAGGACGTTATTTTGGCATGCTCATGGAGACAGTCATAGAACAAGACGAGAACGGAGATTATTTGGTTAGAATCGGTCATTCTCCTGACCCGGATGATGCTTTCATGTTTCATGCAATGACCAACGGTAAATTTGATACTCCTGGTTACAAATTTGTTCACGAATTACAAGATATAGAGACCTTAAATCATCGCGCTATGAATCAAGAACTAGAGGTTTCAGCAGTTTCTATTCATGCATTTCCCGAAATTTCAAAGCATTACAGTTTAATGAATTGTGGTGCTTCAATGGGAGAAGGTTACGGTCCAATGGTGGTTTGTAAATCAGGCGTCTCGATGGAAGATGCAAAAAATTCGGTTATTGCAGTACCTGGTTTGAAAACAAGTGCATATCTCGGTTTAAGGTTAGCTTGGGGCGATGTTAATGTTGCAGTTGTACCATTTGATGAAATAATTCCTCGTATATTAGACGGAACATATCTATCAGGATTAATTATCCATGAAGGACAATTAACTTACGTCGAGCATGATCTAAATGTCTTAATTGATATTGGCAAGTGGTGGAATAGCATCACAGATAACTACCCAATGCCGTTAGGTGGTAATGTTGTTAGGAAAGACCTCGGGGAAAAAATGATGAAAGACATTACATTGTATACCAAAATGAGTATCGAGTATGCAATACAAAATCCGGAGGAAGCATTAGAATTTGCCAAAAAATGGGGTCGCGGGATAGATGATGACACTAACAAAAAGTTTGTCAGTATGTATGTTAACGACCGTACAATAGACTATCGTCAAGATGGACGAGATTCGATAAAACTGTTTTTGCAAGAAGGTCAAAAAATTGGATTAATTGACCAAGAATTTGATACATCCAATATTGAGTTTATTGGGGCGGTTTGATGGGAAGACAGCCAAAAATTAGCCAATATGGTTCAGTAGACCCAGCTCCGCCACAAATTAGTGGACATATAATTGAATGGAAACAATCCCTTGTGGATAAAGACATACCTATGTTTCAAAGAATGCGCAACGTATTCGCTCTTCGTAACGATCGAACTGATGAAGCATGTCTTGCTTTATGTAATGGTTTTATGTCAGACAGTGCCTTACTTCGCCATGAAGTTGCATATGTACTGGGTCAAATGCAGAATAAAGTTGCAATCCCAAAGCTTATCGAAGTATTATCCAACGAACAAGAACATGTCATGGTTCGCCATGAAGCAGCCGAGGCTTTAGGTGCGATTGGTGATTACTCAGTAATTCCTGTATTGCAAAAATATCTAAACCATCAACTCCCAGAAATCTCTGAATCCTGTGAGGTTGCTATTGACCTACTAGATTGGACAAAATCAAAAGAATACGATGCAATAGATTGCTGAGACAAATTCAATAACTACAATGATTACGAATGGAATGGGAGTATTATGCCACATGACAATATCCAACTTGCTCAGGCACCGAATGGCGAGATTGGTCCACGTTGTAAAAAATGTGGTGTAAGGATGACATTTGGTGCTGCAATGGTAATTAACAAAAATTACTATTGTTGGGAATGTTATGTTGAAATTACTGGTGCTGAATCATCAACAAAAGTTGTCGAAGCTGAGAAGAAATTCTGGATGACTAGTGAATGAAAATTATGAAACTATGGTGTAATGATGTTTTCTACTGGGTGGGCAAGGTTTGCTCATAAATTCACCAACTACTACAGAAACTCACCACTATGGTCTCCACCTAGAATAAAATACCGTGAATGGATGTTTATTCCATTCGGAAATTCTCCACCGATTAGGCACAAAGGATTCTCTGATACGGAATCTGTTAGGAATTTTATTACTCAACGGCCAATGCATTCATGTTTTTATTCAACTGCTTATTGGGAAAAACCTTACATGATGAAAATGGCCGAAAAGGAATGGATAGGAGCTGACTTAATTTTTGACCTTGATGGAGACCATTTACCTGGAGTCACAGATAGAGATTTTCCTGCGATGCTAGAGGTCATCCAAGAGCAAGCATGGACATTATGGAATGATTATCTTGAACCAGAATTTGGATTTGAAGAAAAATACTTGCAAGTCACTTTTTCAGGACATAGAGGATTTCACCTGCACTACAGAGACCCAGCATTGTTCCATTTAGATTCTGAAGCAAGAAGAGAAATAGTTTCTCATATAAGAGGCGAGGATGTTGATGTTAAAGGTAGTCTTGCAAGGTTCCATTTGGGTGATAGAACGGGTTGGGCTAATCGGATAAATAGAGGCATGGAATCGGTTGTAGAAAAACTTCAAGAAATTGCCAATAAACAAAAAGGCTACACTGCAGTACTTGATGAACTACATGATGGTTTAAAATCCCAAGCAAGACGGGAAAATAGGTCAAGTTCAAAGGGCAAAACTTCTATTCAAAAATTAGGCGAATTGCTGATGAATCAGCAACGAGCAGATAACTTGCTTGCCGGTAATTTTGGCGTGCTAAATAAACACGAATCATTATTCCTCGACCTTCTTAAAACAGATACTTCAGTTGTTTTATCCAATGCAGGTGAAGCAGATGAAGTAGTTACAATAGATGTCAGAAGGCAAATAAGATGGCCCACTTCGCTACATGGCAAATCTGGAATGAGGGTCACTGAGTTCCCATTAGACAGATTAGATCCCGACAAATCCAATCATTTTGATCCCCTCTATGAAGCAGTTGCTTTAGGTACTGATAGTAATTTGAAAGTTGAAATAATTCAAGAAGATTGTCGATTCAAATTCTTTGACAAAGAATGGAATCCTAAAAAAGGTGAAGTTCTCGATATTAGTGATGCAGTAGCCACATTTTTAGTTCTAAAAGGGTGGGGAAGAATAGCATCTTCCTAATCTAGGTAAATTATCCTAATATTGAGGTTTTTTTAGGTAAGGTTCAATACTATACTGCTCTCCCTTGGGCACAGGTGAGGTCATGGGTTTCAGGAAGAACAAGAAAAAATCCGCTCCGGAACAACCCAACCTAACCCTTCCTCCTGCTCCATTGCCACCGATGCCAGGAATGCCATTACCACTTCCCGATTCGGCTTCCATGCCGCCACTCCCCGATGCTGGTTCTATGCCACCACTTCCCACATCACCAATGCCTATGGAGACAGAACCAGTGCAAATAGAGGAATCTGTTCAAGAAACTCCAGATAAGGATGAGGATTATAACGAACTTTGGGCAAAAAAGTCTAACAAACCTTTGCCCCAAATTTATGGACACATTGATCGTATTTCATCTGCTGAAGCAGGTTCATTGTTAGACCGTTATGCTGACCGTTTTGGCCATGCATTAGACCGCGACATCATCGTTTTAAGAAAGCAACAACATGATGACAAAATAGCCCAAGTTAGAGATGCACCTGTTGTTGAATTAATCGAAGACGATGTAGCCGAACTTTCGCTGGAAGAGCAATTAAGCAAGATTGAAGATGAAATTCGTTCATTAAAGCCAGGTTATCAACAAGCCAAAGCCGATGGCGATGCTGATCTTTTGGCAGAATTAAAGCCACAATTAGAATTACTGCTCAAGGAAAGAAAGCAACTCCAATCATCAATATCGACTAATGTTTCTGAAGAATCAAGTCCAACACCATCGGTTGAATCTGAACCCGTTATTGCCCAAGAATCTACTGAAGAAGACTTGTTTGTCACATTCGTTGCCATAGTTGATGAGTTGTTAGGTTCTAATTTACCGGCAGAAGTTGTTGAAGAATTTGTAGAATCTGATGATTTTTCGGTATACCAAGCAGTGGGCAGCGATCCTCAATCAGCAGACGACGATTTGAGATCACTATTTTTCAATATCGTCGATGGACAACTTGGAAATATGGACTCGGATTCAATCGATACATTTGTTGGTTCTTCAGATTTTAAAATTTACAGTACTATCGGAGAAATGTATCAGTGAGAGTGATAATATGGGATTATTAGATAAAGCAGGTGGAGCAAGCGAATCCAAACCAAAAGCCAAAGCAGTTGCTAAAGCAAAACCAGTCGCAAAGGCTGTTGCCAAAGCAAAAGCAGTTGAAAAAGTGAAACAGCCTGTTACTGTGGCAGAACCAAAAGCTAAGAAAGAAAAGAAGGAAAAGAAGGCTAAGAAACCACGAGAGCCTCGACAAACACGTCCTTCAGGAATACCTGATGGCTTTGAAATGGCAAATAAATTAGATCGAACTATGAGCTGGTTTGTTAATTTCGCGTGGAATTTTGGTGTATTATTTGCTGCCCTATTTATGATGGCCAGCGATACTGGATTAGTCACTACTATACTACTCGTTGTTTCAGTGGTAATGATGGTGCTGAATGTGATTCTTTTACCATTTAAGACAGGCAGGAATCTCGGTCAGTTCGTTTCTAGAATCAAATACGTAAACTATGATGGTGAAAAATCAACCCCTATACAAGGTGCTCTCTCAAATTCAGTTGGAATCCTAGCATTATTTGGTTTTCTGTTCATATTTGTATCAACCAGCTCACTTGGTGATGAGGATGCTGGAGTTGGACCAATCATTTTTACAGTCATTGGGGCAATATTCGTAATTCTATACATTGTAAACTGGCAATTTGGTAAGGCTAGTGAATTTAATCAAGGTCTATATGATGTTATGTTCGGCGCATACTTAGTGAAACACATTCCAACAGCAGAAGAGAAATCAAGTGGATTTTGGGCTAAGTTTGAGAGCATGGGAGATTATGGAGATAAGTTTGCTGCACGTAGGGAAGCAAAAAAGTTGGCTCAAGAAAAAGAGGCGGCAGAGGATTCTAAGGCTGAATCTGACGAAACTCCCCAGACTGACAAAACTGATGATGCCAAACCAAAAGCTAAGCCAAAAGCAAAAGCAAAAGCAAAAGCGAAGCCAAAAGCAAAAGCTGCTAATAAATAATTTATCAATGACTCTCGTCTGTGGGATGCATGATATTAGCTAATTATAGGTGGTTAAGACCTAGTTTATTGTTAGTGTCATTAATTATCTCAGTGTACTTCTTGGTCACTAGTTCCTCACCTATTGGATACTCCATAACTATTCTACTATCACTAATTCTAGCTTACAATTTTATGTTGGAATTATGGATTGGAATGGCATTCATTGCTCCAGGGAACAAAAAGAAAATGTTCACAGAAATAGGCTGGGAGTCTTCATATCATAATTTATCTACACAAATTCATGCTAAATCACATTTTGATGAAGTAAAGCGCCCTTTAGTGATAATTATTCATGGTTGGCGAAGTGGCGCCATATCAATGCAAGGCAGGGCTGAAATATACCTTAAACTGGGTATGCACGTAGTAATATTCGAGATGCCTGGCCACGGAGCTAGTGAACCTGTGGCAAAATGGACCGCTGGGCATGCGGCTGTAACATTCAATGAATTCTTTGAATCCCTAGAATCTCATTTCAATATGGAGTTAGTATCTAGGATATTTCTGCATGGGCATAGCATGGGAGGATTTGTGCTACTTAAATTCAATAAATTTAGCGACGCTAATGATTTACATGACAAAATCTCCGGATACATTTTAGAATCTCCTTTGACATGTTATTCATTTATTTTTGAGGAGACTATCAAACAATTATTTATTCCGCGATTGTTAATCAATCAGTATTGGAAGCGACTCCGTGTACACTTTAATACAGTCAATCCAAAATTATCCCCAGTTGAAAATTTTGCCGAAGTTGATATACCTTTATGGGGTTCAATCAACAAAGACTTACTATTAATCCAAGCCGAACATGATGATGTCTTAGGCAGTCGTCACTATGATAGGTTGGTTGAGGTACAAAGTGACATTAAAGATAATCATTTTACATTTGATGAACATATAGTTCCAACCTTGACGCATGCCAAATCTAGAAAAAATACTGCTAGAGATGTGATAATTGCAGACTGGTTGAAGGAAAGGATTCACTCAGATTCACTAACATCAGCTTGATCTCTAGCCAACTCTCGCATGTCCTCTACTTCATCTAGTTCGTCAACTATTTCCTCACCTAATAATGTTTCAAGAACATCTTCCATAGTTAGGATTCCAGAGGTGCCTCCAAATTCATCAATAACTATGGCAATCTGTTGTTTGTTAGTCAAAAACATATCTAAAGCACTGTCGACTGAACTGTTGGTTGAAATAGTCTTTACTGGCTTTGATAACTCTGTAATTGATAAATCCCATTCATCACGACTAGCAGCCATGAGTAATTGGGAACGTATAATGATACCCTTTATGTCATCAATTGATTCACCATAAATCGGGATTCTAGAGAATCTTATTACTTGGTTCTCATCCATAACTTGTCTGATGGTATAATCTTGTTGAAATGCTGTTATGACTACTCTAGGCGTCATAACTTCATTAACTGCAATTTCTCTAAGCCTGAGTAAGTTGTGGATGACAGTCTCTTCATCAACTTCTAAAATTCCTTCTTCTTCTCCTAAATCAGCTAATGCAGCAACATCATCGCGTGTTACTAACGAACTACTTCCAGATGGTAAAATCTTTTTTAGCCACTGAATTGGAATTATGACTAACATCAAGGTAAAGGTCATAAAATTAAGAATATGTCCTGCAGTTGGAGCCAGTTGTTTCCAATATGCTGTTCCCAGAGTCTTTGGTATTATTTCTGATAGGAATAATACAGCTAACGTTAGTACAACAGACGCTATTGTGAGGTATTCTTCACCAAACTGTTTGTTTACTTCTGAACCAACACCTGCAGCCCCCATCGTGTGAGCAATGGTGTTTAGCGTAAGTATTGCAGTTAACGGTTTTACAGCATCATCATCTTTGAGTTTAGCCCAAATTTGACCTATTTTACTGCCATCTTTTTCCATTACTGCGATGTGAGTATATGGTATAGAAAGGACAATTGCTTCTAGAATTGAGCAAAGGAAAGATACTCCGAGTGCGAGTGTTATGTAAAAAATCAATAATGTATAATCCATGATTTTACGACGGCCCCTAGACGATGCGCTAACCCTGCGTAACGATTCTAGTTATTCAAAATGACGCTTAACTCGATATTAATGGTGAAAGTCAATAACGGAAGTCTACCCGCAGAGTAATTGAGGGGAATATATGACCGACGCGAGTGAATATGTGTTGATTTGTGTTGCTTGGCCATATGCCAACGGACCACTTCACTTAGGTCACGTAGCAGGTTGTTACCTTCCACCAGACATTCAAGCAAGGTTTGAACGTGCTAAAGGAAATAAGGTGCTGATGGTATCTGGCTCGGATGAGCATGGCACCCCAATTACTGTCTCAGCAGAGCTCGAAGGTGTTGAACCACAAGATATCGTTGATAGATATCATGAAATTAATCAACAAGCATTACTAGACTTAGGATGTTCTTGGGAACCAGTGGTAGACCCAAGAGGCATCGAATACGGCGGTTCGCTATTCAATAGAACCTCAGATATTCGACATAAAACTATAGTTCAACAAAATTTTACGAAATTATTAGATGCGGGATTATTCGAACGCAGAACAACCAAACAATATTACGAAGTATCAAGTAACAACAAGGGTCGGTTCTTACCAGATCGTTATGTTGAAGGAATTTGCCCCACGTGTGAATATGATAGCGCAAGAGGCGATCAGTGTGATGAATGTGGAGCAACCTACGAAGCAATTGAATTAAAATCACCTAGGTCAAAAATGAATCCTACTGCGGCAATAGAAATTCGCGATACAGACCATTTCTTTTACCGACTTGATTTATTCCAAAATGTATTAGAACAACATGCCAATGATAGAAATAGCGTTTGGAAATCTAATGTAAAAGCAATGACGAAACAATGGTTAGACATGGGATTACGCCCAAGAGCAGTAACAAGAGATTTAACATGGGGAATTCAGTTGCCGCTTGAAGGTGAGGAATGGGATGGAAAATGTGTTTATGTATGGTTTGAAGCAGTTCAGGGATATACCACATGTGCACAAATTTGGGCAGAAGCAATCGCAGATAAATCCGGACATCCAAATGGTAAAGATTCGTGGAAAAATTGGTGGATGATTGATGATAATGGCAACTCACCCAGACACCTATACTTCTTGGGCAAAGATAACATCCCATTCCACACAGTTATTTGGCCTGCTCTTATTATGGGTATCAACCATGCTAATGCAGGGAAAAATTCTACTGAACCAGTTGAATTACCAACCATTGGTGAATTAGCCTTAGAGGCCAATGTTCCAGCGATGGAATATCTAATGCTAGCCGGAGGTCAATTTTCCAAATCGAGGAAACATGCTGTATGGCTCCCTTCATTTTTAGAAAGATTTGATCCAGATACACTTAGATATTATCTTAGTATAAACATGCCTGAAAATCATGATACAGACTTCAATTGGCCTGATTTTGTAGAAAAAATAAATTCAGAACTAATTGCAGCATACGGAAACTTCGTGCATAGGATTTTGACATTGGGTGCCCGATTACCCAAAACTGCAAACGGACCGTTTGCAGATATCGAGTTGGAGCACATTACTGCAGAACATTCTGCAAAACTAGATCAATTACATGTTGATATTACAACATCTCTTGAACGTCACAGGTACAAAGAAGCACTAAGATTTGTAATGAATGCTGCACAGTACGGCAATCAAATTGTTCAATCGGCAACTCCTTGGAAATATTTAGGTGATAAATTCGATGGCTCGGAGGCTGCCAAAGAATCATTGGCTAGTCTTTCGTTTGGTTGGAGGATATGTCGATACCTTGCTATAGTTACTCAGCCATTTTTACCATTTAGTGCACAAAAATTGTGGGAATCTCTTGGTCAGCCAGGACAGGTAGCACAAGCCGATTGGATTTCAGCCAATGATTGGCAAGTTAAAATGACCTGGAATGATAAAACACCAGAACCATTATTCAAACGTTTAGAGTTAGATGAGATTCTAAAGCAAGAACAATCTTTGGTGTCAAAAGAAGTAGCAGATAGCAACCCTACAAGTAATGTCAAAGGTGGAAAAAAAGGTGGAAAAAAGATGAAAAAAGAAGTTGAAGGAATACAATACTTAGATTTTAAGGATTTTATGAAAGTAGAATTGAAAGTCGGTAAAATAACTAGCGTTGAAGATCATCCCAATGCAGACAAATTGTACGTGGTAAACTTAGACGATGGCGAACAAGGTCGTGTGATATGTGCCGGAATTAAGCAATATTACACTGCTGAAGAATTAACAGGAATGCAAGTAGTTTTTGTTAGTAATTTGCAACCAAGACCACTAAGAGGTGTGACATCTGAAGGCATGATGTTAGCTGCTGATGACGGAAATGGTCAAGTTAAACTAATTACCGTAGACGGCGAAATTTCAACAGGTTCAACCGTCAGATGATTATTCAGCAATCCTTTTTTTCACTGATTGCATAATTTCTCTTGCCGATACACTACATTCTTCCAATATTTTTGG
>DUJK01000034.1:913-15743 GCA_013329925.1 Candidatus Poseidoniaceae archaeon | reverse complement strand
TTGAATAATGCACCTTTGCAAGCAGCACTAGCAAGTAATCCAGCAACACCTACATCTGACGCCGCATTTGCATTGCCGTAGGTGGCTAAATTATCTAGTAATTTTAACAAATCTAATGATAAACACGCAGTATTGTATGGTATCTCAGCAGCATGTAAAGTAGCCTGCCTAATTTTTTCCCTTCTAAGCCCTTTCTCTTCATCACTAGATTTGGGCATTCGAAAAGAAGCCATGACCAAATCAAATGCATCACTATCTTGATTCGCTAAATCACCAGATTTGGTTAGTATTTCGTCAACCTTAGTTTTTGCACGCTCTGCATGAATCCAGCCAGATTGCCATTTCTCTTTTCCTAGTGTAAGTTCAATTACCATTTTTGTAAGTCCTGCAGCTTGTCCTAATGCTACAGCACAGGCGGTACCTCCACCAGGTGTAGGTGCTGAAGATGCTAATTCGCTTTGGAAATCACTAAGCGTTTTATCCATCCAACTCATTTTTCATCACCTGCCATTGCCCACTCAATTATTCTCTCATGTGGGTTAAAATCATCTATTTCAGATAATCCAAGTCCATTTATTGCGGCATCAACATAATCCTCTTCTGAATAGTTTCCTTCTCCAAGGAACCATCGTCCTGTTTCAAGCATTGATTTTAGTGGAACCAAACCAACAAGTTCGCTACCTTTCAGCGAAACAGCATGATCTTTAGCAAGTGATTTACAGATTTCAAATGCTTTGTGTATTGGACATTTATCTACGTCTAATATATTCATTGATACTTGGCTAATCGAGTGAGTCTCTAATGTCACACCCATGCCTTGTATTTCTTGCACCATGCCTCTAACTCGCATCTTTTCTCCATTTTCTTGTTTTATCAGTCTACCACTGCCACGGATGATAGAACCGATTTTCTTTGCAACAACTGCATCAGTTTCGTCAATATTAACATTATATGCGATTAATATATCTCTTGAACCAATAGTTATACCTCCTGATTTTTTTGTTGCTGCACACCATTGCTTGGGCCCAAAGTCAGGATATCTTGTGAATTCATTGTGAGCGGTCTCCCCATTTGACAATCGATTTTGAAGCCCTTCATATTGTCCTTTTCTCAAAGTCGAGAGGAGTTTTCGATCAGCATGCTTTGCTGAGTATCCGTACAAAAAGGTACTAACTCCCAAATTATTAGCAACTGTCTCAGCTAATTTTTCAGCGAGAAGCGAGCATTGAGCCATGGTGTAATTATTGAGTGGAATAAATGGACAAACGTCAACAACACCTAGTCTAGGATGCTCCCCTTGATGTTTGGTCATATCGATTAATTTAACAGCGGATTCAATAAGTTTGTATGCCGCGATGTATACTTCCTCAGGATTACCAGCAATGGTTATCACAGTTCTGTTATAGTCTGCATCTGGCTCTACACTTAATACTGAACAATTCTCGTTTTGAGGTATACTATCAACAATTTGATTGATTATATCTTGATTCCTTCCTTCAGATATATTAGGCACACATTCGATTAATTGCTTGTCCATGCATATTGGTAGTAAAAGGCGGACTTTGAAGTTAGCCTTAACTGTAAATTGTATCAGGTGAATCTTTGAGCCCACCTTTTATTTTCTTCAAATTAATCCTCTTAATAGAATCAATGAAGTCAGTTTGTGAGATGTATCCGCGTCCTTGGCGGATAGCAATCATTCCTGCTTCGACACATGTGGCTTTGATCTCAGCGCCTGAAAAACCATTAGTTTTATCGACAATTTGTTTCAATTGTATTTTCCTAGTGGACATCTTATCGATATTTAGTTTGAATATAGCCTTTCGACCTACTTCATCTGGTATTGGAATTTCGATAACTCTATCAAAACGACCGGGTCTTAATAATGCCTCATCGAGTATATCTGGACGGTTTGTAGCGGCAATAATCTTGACATTTTCTAGTACATCAAAGCCATCTAGCTCTGCTAATAACTGCATTAATGTTCTTTGAACTTCTCTGTCTCCACTAGTAGAGCCATCCAAACGCTTGGCACCGATTGCATCAATTTCATCTAGGAATATTATCGATGGAGCCTTTTCTTTGGCAAGTGAGAATAATTCTCTTACCATTCTGCCTCCTTCTCCGATGTATTTTTGTGCCAATTCACTACCAACCATTCGAATAAATGTGGCTTCTGTATGATTTGCTACAGCCTTTGCAAGTAAGGTTTTCCCGCAGCCAGGAGGTCCTACTAGTAAGATGCCTTTTGGTGGCTCAACACCAACTTTTTCGAATAATTCTGGAGAATTAAGTGGTAACTCAATTGCTTCCCTTACGTATTGTTTCTGTTCTTCTAATCCAGCAACTGAATCATAATCAATGTCTGGGCGTTCAACCATTTCTGCCCCACTAACCATTGGATCCCAAGCATCGTGTAAGACTTCAATTACCGCCAATGTATCTTGATTTAGAGCAACACGAACACCAGGTTTTAGCACATTCGGCGTAAGTCTTTGATTCAAAGCCACTTGGAAAACTGTGCCGTTAGAAGAACGAACTATGCCTCTTTCTTGGTCTAGTATATCTTCTAGATGCCCGACAATCAATGGTGGTGATTTTAGTGAACGTACCTCATCATCCAAGCGGTTAGCTCGCTTCTTAAGCGAACGAATTTCTGATTCCATATGCGCTCTTTCATTGATTAAATCCTGAGTTTGGTCTTGTAGATTTTTGAAATCATCTTCAAGTTTTTTTAACTCTTCATCATTAGAAGACATGATGTCTTTTGTTGGGGTACCTACGTCTCCTACCATGTCGCTCACTTAATCCAAACGGCAATCATCTATGAACTCTACCTAAAATAATGACAAGATTCATTTTGATGTTAGGTTAGGAAGCCTTGGTGAGGTAATGGGCGAATGCGAAGTTTGCGGAGCGATGAAAGTTGGTACAAAGCAAATTATGATGGGGAAGGCACAGGTTTACGCCTGTACACGTTGCGTTGAGAAACTTGGCTTGGCACCCAAAGAAGAAGCACTCGGGATTAAAATGGCTAGGTCAAGACCCACTTTCAGTGGGCCTAAACCACGACGTAGAAATGACATAATGGCCAAGCAAGAAAAAGAATTAGCCGATGATTTTGGCAATAGAATTAGTAATGCTAGAAAAGCCAAAGGTTGGAACCATGCCGAATTAGGCAAACGAATTGCCGAGACTGTCAATGTGATAAAGTCTGCAGAATCAGGCAAACCACCAACAGATTCTCTTGTTAAAAAATTAGAAAGAGTTCTGGGAATTGTTTTACTTGTTGAATCTACTCCATCTGAAACCTCTAGAGTAGTATCACATGGCAACAGAAACATGACCCTAGGAGATTATTTCAAACAAAATGGTGCTTGAATGAAACAATTGAGTGTACATTCGTTATGGCTTGCCCAGGATGACCCGAAAAAAAATACGGCTGTGTTATCGTCAAAGCGTGGTGATATTACACTACATAAACGAATTAATACACTGCCAAAGAAGGGGATTATATTGGAGCCTTTGTGTGGGAAAATCTTTGGTCCGGAGGATCATCAAATATTAACAGAAAATAATGGTTCCATTGTAGGCTTAGATTGTAGTTGGAAACAAATTGAATCAAGTGTTGATTTAGTTATGAGAAGAACGAGATTAAAGCCAAGAATGTTGCCATTATTTTTAGCGGCAAATCCAGTTAATTGGGGTAAACCAGGTAAATTGTCGACCATTGAAGCCCTAGCAGCCGCCGCATATTTGTGCGGCCACAAGGAACAATCGAAGGAACTTCTTAGCGGATTCCGCTGGGGTCAAAGATTTATTGAATTGAATCATGAACCCCTAGAGGAGTATTCATCTGCGAAAAGTAGCCAAGAATTAGTTGAACTCCAGTTTGAATTCTTTGATCTTGAACACTTGAGAAGTGGTGATGAATAGTGAATTATCGCGAGATACCCATCTCTAGGCTAGAAATGGGTGAAAGAAAAATTCAAACTGATAATATCGCAATTGAATCACTTGTCAAGTTAACTGTCAATCAAGAAGCATTAGCTAACCTATTAGCTTCGCCTGAAAACTGTGATGATTTAATTTTAGGTCATCTATTGGCAGAAGGACACATCAATCAATCTACTAAAATCGATAAGTCTGATATTGTTACTAAGGTTGATGATTATGGTACTATATTGGTTGATGTCACAATTCACGATGTCGAAATTAACTCAAATAAGTCGTTAGGAATCACAACTACATCATGTGGTGCATGTAAATTAGACGGTATGGATTTGTTAGTCGAAGGTCTGCCCAGCGTAGAGCCCTCAAATAATTTTGAACACTCCGCAATATACCAAGGTCTGATGGAGATGTCAGATAATCAAATTGGCTTCATTAAGACTGGTGGAATGCATTGCGCAGGATTAATGTCTAAGACTGGAAAATTACAATTCCAAAGTGAAGACATTGGCCGTCACAATGCTGTAGACAAGGTAATTGGCAGAGCATTTAACCAGATTAATTTTAATGATTCAATTCTGCTGCTTAGTGGTAGATGTGGATGGGACATTGTTGCTAAAGCTGCGCGTTGCAATATTTCCAATATTGCTTCATTTGGTGCTTGTTCTTCACTAGCAGCATCTTGTGCACGTAGTTTGGGAATAACAATTCACTCTTTCGTCAAAGAAAATAACTCAGTAATCATTGGCTAGAGTATCAATCTATACAGAGATTTCAAATGATTGATTTCAAAGAGCCTAACTATTAGGAGGATAATTCGTGAAAGGTAAAACACCTATAGAAGACATCCCTCTAAAACTAGGGAAGCCAAAAACAACTGCGGCAGGTATACCAGCAATCATCTCTAGTGCAAAACAATCGCTAAAGAAAATGGGACTGTCAAATACGATAAAAACACTAAGAATGGTAAACCAAAAAGATGGTTTTGATTGTCCTGGTTGTGCATGGCCTGATCCTGAGCACAGATCACCGTTTGAATTTTGTGAAAATGGCGCCAAAGCAGTTGCAAATGAAGCAATGAAGGCAAATGTTGATGCGAAATTTTTCACTAAGTATTCACTAGAGGAATTGATTGGGAAAAGCGACTATTGGCTTAACAATCAAGGTAGGATCAAGCAACCAATGTATTTGGCCTCAGGTGCAACCCATTATACTCCGATTAGCTGGGAAAAATCTCTAGAACTTATTTCTAACAAACTTAATTCTCTACCAAATCCAAATCGTGCCGTGTTTTATACTTCAGGAAGAACTAGCAATGAGGCCGCTTTTTTGTATCAAGCATTTGTAAGATTACTTGGAACTAATAACTTACCTGATTGCTCCAACATGTGTCATGAATCTAGTGGTAAAGCCTTGGTTCAAACCATTGGTATTGGTAAAGGAACAGTAACACTAGATGACTTTAATCATGCTGACACAATTTTGGTGATCGGTCAAAATCCAGGAACCAACCATCCGCGGATGCTAACTGCACTTAGAGATGCTAAATTGAAGGGAGCAAAAATAATACATATTAATCCACTACCAGAAACAGGTTTAGTTAGATTTAAACACCCACAAGATTACATGAAATTGGATTTATCATCAACTGGCCTTGCCGATATGCATTTACAGGTCAAAATAGGCGGCGATGCTGCATTGCTACGCGCCATAAATAAACTGACTATTGACTCTGAGTCAATTGATAAAAAGTTCATTTCTAGGAAAACCAAATCATATAACGAATTTGCTAAATCATTACAACAGATAGATTGGGAAAGGATAGAAAATGATTCCGGAATTCCTAAATCAGAAATAAAAAAGTTTTCAGATATAATTGTTAAGTCAAAATCAATAATATCGTGTTGGGCAATGGGGTTAACTCAACATAAAAACGGAGTCCACGTAATACAGGAAGTAGTAAATCTCCACTTACTCGGCGGGCATATCGGTCGTATTGGCGCTGGTTTATGTCCTGTGAGGGGCCATTCAAATGTCCAAGGTAACAGAACAGTTGGGATATGGGAAGCACCTAGTGATTCATTTATCGAGAAAATGGAACTAGGACTTGAAAATTCTATGCCGCGCAAGCACGGATATGACGTAGTCAATGCAATTACTGCAATGGAAAATAGCGAGGTTGATTTTTTGTTTTGTTTGGGTGGTAATTTTATTTCTGCAACTCCGGATACAACTAGAACAGCAAATGCAGTTTCTCAACTAGAAATGGTAGTTAATGTTTCAACTAAACTAAATCGATCACATTTAGTTAATGGAAAGGAGTCGTTAATACTCCCATGTTTAGGTCGTACAGAGGCAGATATTCAGGCTGGAATTGAGCAATTTGTTACTGTCGAAAATTCCATGGGCATAGTTCACAAATCACAAGGTAAATTGAAACCAACCTCCAACATGTTGAGAAGTGAACCATGGATTATAGCTAATTTGGCTGACATGACTTTGCATGACTCAAATATTGATTGGTTAGGATGCATTGAACACTATGATAAGATAAGAGATTTAATCAGCAAGTCAGTTAGTGGTTTTGAAGACTACAATTCAAGAGTAAGGCAACCTAATGGATTTTACTTACCTAACCCTCCTAAAGACAGTTGTGAATTCGATACTAATGATGGATTTGCTCACTTTTCAGTAAATCCTTTGCCTGATGTATCCATTAATAATGATGAATTTGTCATGATGACGATTAGATCGCACGACCAATATAATACCACTATTTACGGGCTTGACGATAGGTACCGCGGCATAAAAGGCAATCGCAGAATCTTAATGATGAATCCTCGTGACATGTTAGAATTAGATTTGAAAACCAAGGACTTAGTCGACATTACTAGCCACTTTAGAGGAGTAAAGAGATTATCCAGTAAATGGTTGGTAATTCCATACAATATACCAAAAAGGAATTTGGCAGCCTACTTCCCTGAGGCGAACGAATTAGTACCACTAGAATCAACATCTGAAATCTCAAATACTCCTACCTCTAAATGGATTATTTGCACGATAAGTGAGAGTAATTCGATTGCTGAGGAGGAGTGATATTGACAAAAGGCTATTTCGAGTTTTTCTTCAGTAATCCCAAATTTAGAAGATTATGGGCCGCTTCGGTAATCTCATTACTTGGCGAATGGTTCAATACGATTGCGTTATTTTTCCTAATTCTAGAGTATTCAGGTTCTGAATTTCTGTTGGGTATCTTATTTTCTGTAAGAATGGCACTTTTCGCCATATCCCAACCATTTAATGGCCTGTTAGCAGATAGGTTTAGTCGAAAAAGCTTGATGCTATGGGCTAACCTGTTACAGGTTGGTTTGGCGCTATCATTCCTCTTAGTAGATGGTCCTGAAGATATGTGGTGGTTAGTAGCAGTATCAGGACTAATGATGCTATTGCATGGAGTCTACGTAACTGCAGAACGTGCCGCTTTACCAAATATTGTCGATGATGAAGACCTCATAACTGCTAACGCTATTGACAGTGCATCTTGGTCATCGGCCTTATGTATTGGCGCAATGCTTGGTGGTATAGTTGTCAGTGTATGGGGCACTGACATGGCATTTATCATTGATTCTTACACCTTTTTGTTGTCAGCCTTACTTCTTGTACCTCTAAACTTTACTCAAAATATAGACCCTAAGATGAAAGGACCTCTACTTAAAACAGCATTTTCTAATATCAAAATAGGTTGGTCGCGAATCTATTCTGACAAAAAAGTATTACGAATTGTTTTCGCTAAATCTTCATGGAATATAGCAGGTGCAGGCCTTGCTGGCGTGTTTCTTGTCCTAGCAGGTTCTGAACTTACAGGATACGGTGCTGCGTTTGGATTTGGATTGTTTTTCTTCGCTCGTGGCTTGGGAACCGGGATTGGGCCAATATTAGCGCGTGCTTTATTCAAAGACAAATCAAAATGGCCATCATTAATTGGTATATTGGTGACAATTTCAGGATTCTTTTACCTGTTAGTTGGAATTAGTCTAGATATATATTTGCCACTAACGGTTTTGCTAATAATTTGTGCACATTCTGCAAGTGGGGGCAATTGGGTACTGTCTACGGTACTAACTCAAATGTGGGTAGAAGACGAAGTCCGTGGTAGAGTATTTTCTATGGACATGTTGATTCTCGGTTCTAGTGCAGCATTATCAACTACGATTGCTGGATATCTTGTAGAATATCAAGGTTTGACACTGAGAAATGGTTTCATTTCGTTTTCATTATTAATGATTATTTGCGGTATAATTTTTACATTTTGGCGGCCAGATATTGACTCAACCAACAAACAATAGGCTCAAAGAACTGCAAGGTTTGGGATTATCATGGGAGAGGGCTATTCTGCGTTAAGGGAATCCCTTTTATTAGGCATACCTGATAACTTACCTGATCATCCAGGATACGATGACTCTGTAGACCACGCACCAAATCGCCGCCAGGTATTGGATGAAAGTGGAAAACGCTTGGCTATCAAAAATGCATTAAGGTACTTCAAGCCTGACTTACACGTAACGTTGGGTAAGGAATTCTTAGAAGAATTGAATTCCTTTGGCAGAATTACTATGCAAAGATATAGGCCAACTGAGTATGAAATTAAGGCATATCCGATATCAGCATATCCTGCTAAATCACAACAAGCTGCCGCAATTATGCTAATGATAATGAATAATTTAGACAAAAGGGTTGCACAGTTTCCGCATGAATTAATCACCTATGGTGGTAATGGCTCTGTGTTTCAAAATTGGGCTCAATATCGTTTAACCATGCAATACCTCTGCCAAATGACTGATCATCAAACCTTAGTTATGTATTCTGGCCATCCGATGGGACTTTTTCCATCTGATCCAAATTCTCCGCGAGTGGTTGTCACTAATGGAATGGTTATTCCTAATTACAGTTCAAGGGATGATTATGAAACTATGAATTCTATTGGTGTAACGCAGTATGGACAAATGACCGCTGGATCCTACATGTACATTGGACCTCAAGGGATCGTCCATGGAACGACCATTACTCTACTAAACGCTGCTAGAATGCATTTAGAACTGCCTCCCGACCAAGATTTGTCAGGAATCACCTTCGTCACATCAGGTCTTGGTGGAATGTCTGGTGCACAAGCCAAAGCCGCAGTTATCTCCGGTGCCGCATGTATTGTTGCCGAAATGAATGAACATGCTGCAATTAAACGTCACGAGCAAGGTTGGCTTACCGATTTATCTTACGATATTAATAATTCAATTGATTTACTAATATCTGCTAGGGATGAGGGTAGATCAATATCCATTGGCCATATTGGTAATATTGTCGAATTATGGGAAGGTATTATTCAACGGGGTGTAAAAATTGATTTGGGTAGTGACCAAACATCGCTACATAATCCGTATCAAGGTGGTTACTTTCCTGCAGATTACACCTACGAAGAATCCGCGCAAATGATGTCTAATAATCCAAATAAGTTTGCTGAGGAAATACGTAAAACTCTGTGCAGGCATGCAGACGCAATAAACAAACTCTCAGACGAAGGAATGTTCTTTTGGGATTACGGTAATGCATTCTTACTTGAATCATCTAGAGCCGGAGCCAATGTATTGAATGATGACGGTAGTTTTCGATATCCTAGTTATGTTGAAGATATAATGGGACCAATATGTTTTGATTATGGTTTTGGTCCTTACCGGTGGGTTTGTACTTCTAGTGACCCAAAAGACTTGGCTAAAACAGATCTAATAGCAAAAGAGGTTTTGCAAGAACTAACAATAGGTGCCCCCTCATCGATAATTCAACAATTAAATGACAACATTCGATGGATTGAACATGCTGGAAATAATAACTTGGTAGTCGGTAGTCAAGCAAGGATATTGTATGCCAACGATGCAGGGAGGCGTAAAATTGCCCTTGCAATGAATCAAGCAATTGCGGATGGTCACATATCAGCTCCCATAGTATTGGGTAGAGATCATCACGATGTTTCAGGCACAGATAGCCCCTATAGAGAGACGGCAAATATTCGAGATGGTTCTATGTTTACTGCTGACATGGCCGTTCAGAATTTTGTTGGCGATTCATTCCGAGGTGCAACTTGGGTTAGCCTACACAATGGCGGTGGAGTTGGTTGGGGTGAAGTGATAAACGGTGGCTTTGGATTGCTTATAGACGGGTCGGAATCTGCTAGAAAGAAAATTGAGTCGATGTTACATTGGGATGTGAATAATGGCGTGGCAAGAAGGGCTTGGGCGCGAAACCCCGGTGCAATAGAAGCCATTAAAATGGCCATGAAAGAAGATGATTTACTAACAGTAACAATTCCAGAAATAAGCGATGATGCTATTTTGGACGACATATTAGGGTGATTTAATGGAGCCTATTGTACAATTAGATGGCAATACCCTATCACCGGCTGAAGTATACGCTGTGGCATCAGAAAACATTGAGATTAAATTGTCAGAAGATTCTTGGAATAGAATCGTCAAATCCCGCAAAGTTGTAGAAGATATATTACACTCCGGTAAAGTTGTGTATGGGATAAATACCGGCTTTGGATCTTTAGTAGATACTAATATCTCTAATGAACATCTACAAGATTTGCAAGTAAATCTGATTAGATCGCACGCTACTGGATTGGGAGAGGCAATGTCTAAATCTGCTGTTAAGGCAATGATGGTGGCTAGGATTAATTCATTTGCCAAGGGTTTTTCAGGCGTCCATCCTAATGTAGTTCAGCAATTAATTGACTATGTTAATCATGGTGTAACACCGTATATTCCCAGAATAGGGAGTTTAGGAGCCAGTGGAGATTTAGCCCCTCTATCACATATGGCATTGACGTTAATTGGCGAAGGTTTTGTCATTGGTGATGATGATAAAAAAATACCAACCAATGATTTGCTGCTAGATAAAGGCTTAATCCCAGTAGAACTATCCGCAAAAGATGGTTTATCACTGATAAACGGCACCAGTCAAATGCTAAGTTATTCTATTTTATCTCTGCAAATCCTTAACAATTTATTAACTATCTCTGATGTTATCTACTGCACGTCACTAGAAGCATTTCAAGGCAATGCAAAGCCTGCTGACGAAAGAGTTCATGCTGCTAGGCCTCACCCCGGACAAATTTTAATTTCGGCTAGAATAAGGCAAATTATGCAGGATTCTGAGATATTAACTGGGCATAAAGATAGCTCAAAAGTACAAGATCCGTACTCATTTAGATGTGCTCCACAAGTGCATGGAGCGGTTTATGAAGCATTGATTAGCATGCGAGAGACGATCCAAATTGAACTTAATAGCACTACTGATAACCCATTAGTGTTCCCAGAAACAACTGATCGCCAATCTACAATCATTTCTCAAGGTAATTTTCATGGCGAGATACTTGCACTTTGTGCAGATAGAATGTCTTTAGCATTATTTGAATTAGGCTCGATTTCCGAGCGTCGTATGGATCAGTTACTTGATTCTAAAAAGAGCGGTTTACCACCATTCTTAGCTAACAATAGTGGTTTAGAATCCGGTATGATGATTGTTCAATATAGCGCAGGATCTGCTCTTGCTGAGATGCATGGTCACGCAGCCCCACGCACTGCTTTCTCTACCAGTACATCTGCAGGGCAAGAAGATCACGTTAGTATGGGTGCAACGGCATGTTGGAACCTTTACCAATCCTGCATTAGATTGTCAGAAGTGTTAGCATGTGAATTAGTAATAGCTTGCCAAGGACTTGAATATAATAAACTCAAACCTGCTTCATTCGTTAAATCACTGCATAAATTAGTTCGTACAATATCGCCAAAACTGACAAACGATCGGTCAACTAGTGCTGAGCTACAATCCATTGCTAAAATATTAAGAGAAGGAACTTGGCTATCTAGGATTGAAGCGGAGAATGAGCGTTTAGTCCGTTGATTTGTAGTACTTTCTTTCTAATTCTTCTAGACCTGTTAGTTGCCTTAATCTAAAAATGTCAGTTGCCAAATCTGAGGCACTAATTGAACTAGAATTGGAATTGATAAACCGATCTAAATCAACGGCCCGTCTAACCTTTTCTTCTACTAACTTGTATAATTCGTATGCTTTATCCTCTTGATATTTTAATGCCGGTTCTATCTCTGATACATCAAGACCCATCCTTCTCCACTGTAATATTCGTTTGACTAAAATATTGTTAGAGAATCCTAACCGAGGTAATTTTGACAAATATACCAATCTTGGGTTGCCATCTTTACCAAGTTCATATTCCATATGTTCTCCGGGAGTTATACTTGGTTCAATGTGCTCTTCTTCATATTCTGTTACCAAAATATGTTCATCAGAAAATTCAAGTGATTCCAAGGTATATTTCAGTTTAGTTGCTATTTTTGCTGGCATTGCTAACAAATCTAGGCATAATATGCATGTGTAATTAAACATGGATAGGTCATCAACTAACCTAGTTATTTCCGATAAAAGTGCATCCGGTCCAATTCTATCGGCGATGAATTCTAATCCTTCAATTACCATTACTTGTTCTTTTGAGGCATCTTTATTCTGATTCAAAATTTTGTATATTGATGTAAAATCAGGCTTTATGGAATCATTAGTATCTTGTTCTGTAACCCAATAGGTGTCTAAAACATTGAGGTCAAGTTGTTCCAATAAACGCCTAGAAGGAATCCTGGTAATTAGCGTAAATCTTGTTTCTGGATTTTTCTCAATCATATGTTCGAGGTCTGAAAATAGCTGTGAATAAGTCTGCGTCTGATAAAGATATGCGCGATTGCCGCCGACCTGTAACATGAGACTCAATCACGAATAAGACTAATCATATATACATTTGAGCATAAATTACCCGTTAATCATTATATCATGGGTAGTAATCCGACAAATGGGTGTGACAATGTCCGACGGTGAAGAAAAAGAAACTCCAATGGCTGAATGCGGCTCATGCAGGGCAATAATTCCGCTTGATTCTAAAGAATGTAGTGAATGTGGAATTAAGATTTCCGGAGTATCAGAGGTATCTCTTGGTGAATGTGGTGCTTGTAATTCACTAGTACCAATAGATTCAAAGAAATGCCCTGATTGTGGTGTATACTTTGTAGCAGATGATGTCTTAGATGTACTGCGAGATTGGTTCGCTAATACTGGTATCGAGGCAAAGAAATTGTTTGAAAAATTTGACTCTGATTCCGATGGTTCTATTGATGCTGAAGAATTACGCGCAGGTCTACTAAAGATGAATTTGGCTGACTTGCCACCTTCCCAAGTAGATCGTTTAATTGATGAAGTTGACACTGATTCTGACGGTGTAATTAGCCTTGCAGAACTAGTATTCTCTATTTCCGGGGAAGAAATATCTTCCGACGTATCCGAGGCTGTAGAAGACTTGGAATCCAGTGCAAAACCTAAAGATTATTCTGACAATGTATTGGAGAGAGTTGTCGAGAAGCATGCTATAGATGACAAAGCTAAATTCCTAGAATTCGCACAATCTTATGATGAAAACGACAATGATTATCTTACCGAATCAGAACTCAAAAAGGCAGCAGCAGATTATGTCGACCAAAATATTGAACCAAGCGTAGAATCCGAATTAGTTCAAGATGATGAACAAACTGACGAGATTGAATCATCAGACGAAGATGAATATTCTGATTCTGCTGATGAGTCGATTGATGAAGCAGAACTTGAGGATGAAGAAGAGGAGGAATTAGATGTCAATGATTCTGATGAAATCATCGCTGATTCCGCTATGGAAAACCTCACAAAATTAGTATCGACAGCTGCAAGTTTAGATATGACAATAAGAGACATGTTTGAATCAATTGATGGCGATGAAGACGGGATGATAACTGGCCCTGAATTGCAAAAGGGTATTGTTGAAATATGTGGCGATTCACTTTCACCCTCAGAGGTATTTGAGATTATTTCATTAGTAGATGAGGATTCAAATGGTAGAATAGATGCATTTGAATTAATTGACATTATAGAATCAATGGACGTTGAAATGGATTCTGATTCAGTAGTGAATCCTGTTTCTCCTTTCCAATTATTAACCAATTATATGGATGAAACTGGCTACACTCCATCTGCCCTATTTAATAGCCTAGACATTGATGGCGATAGTAAAGTCAGTAAAGAAGAACTTAATTTAACCCTACACAAAGAGTTAGATGATGAAATCACACCTGAATTGGTTGATGAATTAATGGATATGTTTGATGAAGATGAAGATGGTTTTGTCGACATGATAGAATTCGTTGCCACTATCGAGGAACACGATGACCAAGAAGTTGATCAATCAGCATCATTATCTGACAAAAAAGAGTTCCCATCAAAATGGCAAAGACGTATGATGTCTAAACAATGGAAAGATGTCGTATGGCCTCTTGTACACTCTGCATTTGTATTCTTCATTATCTTGTGGCTAGTAAATGCCACATTAGCACCATTTGTTGATGGTACTGGCGGTATAGTTGAAATGGATTCTGAAGTTGGTTCAACAACTACCTTAGATGGAACTACATACTTCGACGGCGATGCCTACCCCTGTGATGAAAGTGTACAAATTGACGGTTGTAAAAATTCATTAGCACCATTTGCAGCTGAAGGTGGAGAAATATCAATGCCTGCAGGATTTTACTGGGATGGTATTTTATTCATAATACTAGGAACTCTAGGTTTGGTGGGCGGTTTGTTCACGCAACTTTCCATAGTTCCAGGTTGGAGAGCGCGCGCCCGTGCAATGAAGGAGAATTCAGATGAAAAAAGTGCAGTTAAAACTGCTTTGGATGAGGAAGTTGACGACACAGAAGAAGATACATACGAAGTCACTGACGATGATTCAGAGGAA
>DUJK01000034.1:0-542 GCA_013329925.1 Candidatus Poseidoniaceae archaeon | reverse complement strand
GAAGAAGATGAAATTGATATTGGCTCTTACATCGGATTAGTATTAGATGATGAAGAAGTCTATGGGACTATCATCGAATTTGACGATGATGAAGGTCTTGTAACTATTGAAGAAGATGGTACAGGAGATCTAGTTACTGGTTACCAAGATGATATGTTCCTTGAAGATTAAAATGTCAGAAGATAGTTTAAGCTTATTTAGCGGTAAAGCCATTTGCCCTTCATGTGGGTGCATAGATAATATTGGTTCATTCAGATGCGTCGGATGTGGCGCGTTTCATTCTACAGCACACTTAATTGAGAGGGATGTTCCACCCCCAGAGCAAAGAGAGATGATTGAACAAATAGTTGACCCAATGGCCTATTCAATAGGTCCTAACCAAAAGATAGTGGAGGAGTCCTTTGAACAAACTGATGATGTGAAATCATGGGAAGGTGGTTCCACAGACTTTTCATTTTCAGATGATGTGGAAGTCCTAATCAAGGAAGATGTTGAACAAGTAATAATTCCTAAATCCGAAGAGTTATGATTTTCATACAAAT
>DUJK01000195.1 GCA_013329925.1 Candidatus Poseidoniaceae archaeon | reverse complement strand
ATGGGTCTTAATTCTGATGACGAGGAAGATGAGATTGACACAATCGAAGATTCTGAAACGTTGATAGTTGGTCAAGGAGGTGGAGTATTAACCCGCTCTTCCTTGCTTTCTCTGGCTAGGACACACGCTAAAATGCCGGTTACCGATGATGCAATCGAAGAATTAATTGACACCTATTACATGGTAGTCGAAAAATTAGAGTCAGATATTAGAAGTCACGCACAACTTGGCGGTAATCCGGTTCAATTCATCGAATCAATCAACCGTATGAAGACTTTAATGTCACTTGGCTGGATGCGCTCAATGCTGATCAAAGCAGCTACGAATGCGCGTGAGCGAGGTTACAAGCGTATTGATATTGAGCAAATAGTTCACTTAGATCCTTATTGAAAGTCAGTGGATTTGTTAAAATACTTCTTTCATGAGGTTGACAGGAAGAGGTCTTACCATGATAGGAGAAGCAGCACCAGAATTTACTTTGAAGAATACATCAAAAGAAGCAGTCTCGTTAGCAGATTACCGAGGAAAAACAGTAGTTATCGCTTTTTATCCAGGCGCTTTTACTGGTGTTTGCGATAAGGAAATGTGTGCTTTTCAAGATAACCTTGCTAAGCTTAACGGCTCATCAGCTACCGTTATTGGTATCAGTGTTGACTCACCGTGGGCTAATGCGGAATTTGCTAGAAAGTACAATCTAGAGTTCGAACTGTTATCAGATTTAGACCGCACAGTGGTTGAGGCATACGATGCCAAGTTTGTTGGCCTTGGAGGACTGGAAGGCTATGTTTCGGCCAACAGGGTCGTCATTGTAGTCGACAAAGAGGGCTTAATCCAACACCGCTGGGTTGCTGAAAATCCTGGCGTTGAGCCAGATTATGATGCCATTGTTACTTTGGCAGAATCTCTTTGAGACAGAGCATTAGCCTCAAAGGACTGATCGGATGGTTAACTCGACAATCATTCTTTACGCTTTTTTTGCTGGTTTTGTAGCAATTTTAGTCACCGTTTCAATTGAGAAATTTGGCGGCTTTATCGGTGGAGTATTGGGTACAGTACCATCAACCATAATCCCGGCCGCAGCGGGAGTTTATGCTATTGATGGAGGTGAATCACTAAGGTCTAGTATGTCTGTAGTGCCGCTTGGAATGTTGATTAATGGTCTGTTTCTTGGAGTATGGATATTATTGCCAAATCAGATCAAACAAGAAAAACTCAAATTGCCAATAACAATAATTGCTTCATTATCAACTTGGGCAATTCTTGCTTGGTGTGGTTTAATGATTGCAAGAAATGCAACAGACAGCCTAGTTAGTGAATTACAGTTTGCTGTAATCGGTTTAGTAGCTTTAGCAATACTAGCTTTCCTCTTCAACATAAAGAATAGAGAAGCACCTAGGGGTAGTAATAAGGTTCCATTATTGATTCTTTCAATAAGGGGTATTGCAGCTGGATTAGCAATCGGAATTTGTCTTATTTTAGCAGATAGCGGTCTGCCATTTATTGCCGGGCTAGCCAGCGCATTTCCGGCAATTTTTCTAACCAGCATGGTTGCACTGTGGATTTCTCAAGGCCCTCAAGTGCCTCAGGGCGCTGCAGCACCAATGATGCTTGGTGGGGCTAGCGTTTCAGTATACGCAATCATTGCCATATGGTCATTACCAGAATTTGGCGTGGTGCTTGGTTCGATTATTGCTTGGTTTGCCTCAGTAATTCTTTGGACTATACCCGCTTTTACCTTGTTGAGACGCCATCGATTAACCGCCCAGTAAAGCCAATATTGCTAAGCCTTGAGTTATTGTCTTATTCGGCTAATTTCTCTTCTATCTCAGACAGACGCATCTCGTTTAGACGCCCTTCTGCACTGGCTAATTCTTGTTGACAAAATTCTAACAATTTCGCCCCTTCCTCATATAATTTCAAGGTCTCATCCAATGCTATTCCACCGCGCTCCAAATCTGCAACTATTTCTTCTAAACGCCCAACTGCAATACTGTAACTCATTTCTTCACTCATTTTTTCCACTCTCTTTTGTTATTTCTTCAACTGTAGCCTTAGCAGTTCCATCTGCTAATGCAAGAATTATATTTTGACCTTTATTCAAGTCATTAGTTCTTGAGATAATGTCGCCATTTTCATTTGAAATCATACTATATCCTCGTTGCAAAACATTGCTTGGATGAGCCGAATTAAGAGTAGATGCAAATACTGCAAGTTTGGTTTTCTCCGCAGCGATACTTTGTTGTGCTGCTAGCAACATGATGTTGCCTAAAGATGCCAACTTCCGTCTTGATTGGCCAAATTTATTGGTAACTGCTGATGTCAACCTGTTTGATAAATCACTTATCCGTTGGTTGGCATTGTATACTCCTTGAAGTGGGGCATTGAGTAATCTGGATTGTAAAAGAAGTAAGTTATTGCGCCAATCGACAAATAATCTGGTTGTTGAATCAGTGATGCGGAGCTCAAAGTTGAGCATCATCATTTGATGCTGATCAAATTCAGGAACTAACCGTTCTATTGCATTAGAGGGCGTTGACGCCCTCAAGTCAGCTACTAAATCAGCTACTAACATGTCTGACTCGTGTCCAACAGCAGAGATAACGGGTATTGCTGAAGCAATTATCGCTCTGGCAACCGGCTCGAGATTAAACGCCCACAAATCTTCAGGAGACCCGCCGCCTCGTCCAACTATAATCACATCAACAGGTGGTTGATTAAGCCGTTTGGCGACCGTAAAATCAGCCAACTTACCTGCTGCAAGAATGCCTCTGACAATTTCATTAGCAGCAGAATTTCCCTGAACGGTAACTCCGATGACCGTTCTTCGAATTCCAGGCCATCTGTTTTCGGCTAATCTATTCATATCAGCCAGTGCTGCTGAGCCAACACCAGTGATTATTGCTATGTGTTTTGGAATTGCTGGTAGCGCCATCCTGGGCCGATCTAACACCCCTTCTGAGCGTAGTAATTCAATCAACTGCTTGCGCTGTTCTTCAAGAACCCCAAGCTTGTTAATTGGCTCAATTCGATTAACGATTAATTGTATTCTTCCAGCCTTGGCATAGAGGTCTAAATTAGCGATAACAACAACGACACTTCCCTCTTGAATACTTGAATCAATAGTACAACGGCCTTGCCAAATCACTGCACTAATTTGCCCATCAGAATCTCTGAGTGTGAAGTAGGTGTGGCCACTCGGGTAAGATTTCCACTGAGTGATTTCTCCTTTGATAACTTGATTTTGAAATAAATTATCATTACGAATGGTCGACCTAATCAAATTAACAAATTGGCCAACAGGGATTGGACCAGTAGTTAACTCACTCTCGCCCCTCACAAATGTATTAACCAGTCACAGGTTCTTGAACATGTCCAAACAATTGTCAAGTCAATTTATTGGAAATCCGCTTAGTCATTTTTCTCTTTATTCAATTCACGTCTTTTGCGTGTTTGGAAACTTTGTCGCAACTCAACTTCATTGAGTTTTCTCCTGATTTTATTCTTGAGAAAGCGCACAACAATAATCACTGCAACGATGTCAACAATCAGAATAAACCATTCAGTCATACCCCAATTTTCAAACATAACAATCATCACAATGGTGGCCGAATATCAATGTCGCAATCAGTAGTTGGACAGCCAATACAGCCTAGGCGAGCGTCTTGCTCTATTAGATAATCATCAAGCCCTGGAGGAAGTATTTGAGGAACTGGAATTTCACCTCTGACCAATGTCACCATACAGGTTCCACAGGTTCCAGAAGTGCAGTTAGTTGGTAAATTAACTCCTGCTGACTCTGCATGCTCAACTAGAGTTTCACCGACAACTAATCTGGTTTGGCCAAGTAATTTTGCCCCTTGCATAAATCTTACAAGTTTGAGCGTCTCTCCAACACTCTCTGCCATACCATCGCCTCAACGTACATCTTTGTGACGTGTCCAACGGCCAGTTTGTTTATTGAAGTATAATCCGGCCTTCTTCATCCATTTGTTGAACTTAGTAGCACCAGCACCAGTTCTTAGGATGAAGTCTTCTCTATCTTCTTGTGCTTGGATGTAGTCCTTAGCAGCCAATGTTTGATCAATCCAATCATTGATGTCCATCAATCCACCGCCAAGAGTACTTTCCTCTACCACTCGACTCATCTCATCAGCGTCAGATCCTGTTTGAGCGAGGTCTTGCTTAATCATGTCATTTACCGAAGAGAAATCCATTGCCGCAGGTTTAGGAGGTACTGAGTTTCTTGGTCGCTTGTTTTCATCGATAAATATACGGTTACCGTTTACCAAACGTTGCTCGACATTGGCCGCTAAATCAGGCGTGAAATTCTCTTCACATTCCCAACAGATAAACGTCCATTCATCCGGTTTATCTTGGTCTCTAGCCTGTCTGGGGTCCATTTCGTCACCACAGATAGGGCAAGCGTGGAAAATTAGTGCTGGAACAAACTTTCTCCTAAAATCAACAATGTCTTGAGGCGTCCCTTCTAGTTCTAACATCTCATGATCTCTAGCAGCCTCTAAGCCCCTGGTTTCTAGTTGGTCTCTTATCTTGACTTTTTGGTCGTCTTTGCCTTCGTCGTAGAGATTGTTTTCCAACTTAACAATCAATTCGACAGTTTTACCTAAACGATTCATTATCAATTTCTTACCGCGGAAAGCCTCAACTTTTGCAATTTTTAACCGCTCTTTCTGTTCGGCTAATTCAGTTAACACGTCTTTTTGTTTACGCTTAAATTTAATTTCTTCAATTTTAGAGTCGACTTTCTTTTCTGGTGCTAGAACCGATGCTAAGAACCGTTCTTTACCGTGGGAAGAGTGAGCTGAATTGATAATTGAAATGACACCATCAGCGATATCTGGCTTTAGTGCATAGTTTTCAATCAACATATTACGGTCAATTTTCTTTAAATCACCGATTTTTAGTCCAGCATCGGCTAACTGCTGGGCTGTTGTATCATCAATTCCACGCCTTAATAGTGCAAGATATGTGTCCTTCTTTGCCATAGCATCCCCTCCGACAAGTCCTGCCCAGTAGCCACTCCTAAGAAAAACCTCTCCCCGGTCAATTTCTTAAAAACCAGCAAAATATTGGCGATAAACGATAGATTGAGGTCAAGTTTAGACGTTGTCTTGGATTTTTTCCAAATCTTGACAAAACCCTATCCAATCATCAAAATC
This sequence comes from Candidatus Poseidoniaceae archaeon, assembly GCA_013329925.1. GTDB lineage: Archaea > Thermoplasmatota > Poseidoniia > Poseidoniales > Poseidoniaceae > MGIIa-L1 > MGIIa-L1 sp8734u. The sequence goes on along the minus strand of DUJK01000195.1, from coordinate 5,532 downwards.
AAACTCTTCAGGTCGGGAGTTCATTCTTTCATCATCAGACAAACTTGAAATCGCCAATTTCCATCGAGCAGAATACCAATTAGGGACCCTATTTAATCGACGCGGAATAGATTTGAGACTGGTGCGGATTTTCTTTCTTCGTTGTTTGAAGGCTTGATGGATTACTTGTTTAACAAGGCGCTTATCGCAATCAAACTGTTCATGGCTAGGAACCATCTGGATAAAGCATGAATTTACTTTTGGATTTGGACTAAAGTTGTGCGGCGGTACTTTTTGCAACATCTCGGATTGCCAATCCAACAACGCAGTCATTCCAAGGGAGCCAACATCCGATTCATATTCCATAACTAGTCTTTCAGCAAATTCTTCTTGTACCAAAAGTATGACTTTTTGTAACAAGTTTAATTCATCATTACGCAGATATTTGGTTAGCAGCTCTACTAAGGGCGATGAAATTTGGTAGGGAATATTAGCAACAACTTTGGAGATCGAGTCGGGCCATTTCACCCGTAATGCGTCTCCTGAGAGTAAAGTCAGTTGTCCTGAGGTAATTTCACTAGCAAATACTTTCTGCAGATGTTTTACCGCTCCTTCGTCAATTTCAATTGCCGTTACTGTGCAACCTTGCATCAGCAAGGCTTCGGTTAATACACCCGGGCCCGGGCCGATTTCCAACACATGGTCATGTTTGACAATCTCCCCGTATTGTATAGAGAGAGCAATTAAATCATCATTAATCAAAAAATGTTGGCCAAGAGATTTGTCATTATCCTGTTTACTACGCAGCAAATCAACCAGAGTTCTAGCGCCTCTCATGCTGTCACCGGTAACAGTAATTCTGTAAGTCGCGGTTGTAAGTTTCTATCACTAATTTCAGCAACGAAACGCTTAGACAGCAATTCTGCTGCGTCTATAGCACATGATTCGTTGAGGTGCTCAATACTGGTGAAACCACCCGATCCTCTTACCTCAACCATCTGCAAAGCCTTCTTTTTCCCAATGCCAGGTAGTAGTTCAAAGGCATGTTGTTTGAGTGATAGAGGTCCTGCAATGTTGAAAAACGCCTTGATAAAATGGGGTGCCTTCTCTTCGATGAATAATTGAATGATTAATGGTAAATCGCTGGCTGCTGAATTAGACAACAGTTCAATTTTTGCCATGCCGAGGATATCTCCAACATCGGTACGCTTGGCCGAATCAACGCCGACATATATTCTGTCACCAGCAGAACAATTAGTATTCTTGGCGGTAAATCTACCAAGTAACATCTTGCTTTCACCAAACGCCACAATCACATTGGTTTGAGGATCGTTTTCGACAACTCTCGCCCAAATTTCGTCATCAAGAGGAGTTGGGCGACGTTGACGTTGTGGGCGGTCTCTTGGAGTATTACCTCGGCCTCTATTGCTACGATGCTTTTGTCCTTGGCGACGTTGATTATTTGTCCGTTGATTTGTTCTAGTCTTTTGTTCAACCTTTTTTGGAACATCCTTACGGCCTTCTGCAGGTCTTGTTGGCAAATATTGTGAAGGATTGGGAGTGTTTTTCTTCTCAGTCCTTTTTGGAATCTTGACATTACGGTCACGACTGAAACCGCTCATAAAATCATCTCGGACAGTATCATTCGAAGCCAATATGCTGCCTTACTGTGTCTAGAATTGCATTGATTTCAGAGTCGTCAATAGCAATTCTCTTGGAGACTAATACTGCTTTTACATCGCTAGGATATATTGGCATTAGTTCAGCAAGTTTTGCAGCGAGGTCTGGATATTGAGCAAGCTTGTCCATTTCAAGTAGTGCAGCCTTTAGGGTTGCAAATACCTCAGGATTAGTTTTGTAGCCAACTCTGCCTTCACTGGCAGCCCATTGGGCATGTTGTAGTGCAGCAACTTGTTCGTAGGTAAGGTCACCTCTTCTTTCTTGAGCTCCTTCAAGCATATCTCTTACAGTAGCAAAGTCAACAAATTTTTCTTCTTCGGTCAAGTAAATCACTCCAACGGTCGTAGATGTTCTGGTCTAGCAATGACAGTTTTTTGCATATTGCCGTCTTTTACTGCAACAATCCATGCAACACCTTGTCTCTTCTGAATAAATCCGGTTCTGCCATTGAATCTTCTGTGCGGCATTCCACCTTGTTGGCCACCATCAAGCACTATTGCAACACGATCACCAGTATCATATTCATGTAATACACGACTGATATTCAAGCGACTACGTTCGCTTTTTCTCCTTCTTAGAATGCTTCGAGTTCTTACTCTCTGGCCCTTGGAACGCTTCATGGTTTTCGCCTCACTTTACTCTCACACAGCATAATGCCATCTTCGGAGCAATTTGCCGACCTACCAATCGCATATAAGCACCGCGACGAAAAGAAACGGCTAAAATTTGGCAAATCAATCTGCGTGAATGTCTCCAACATCTAACCACAAAACCTCACATTTTGCCTTAAGTAGGGATGCAACGCTAGGCTGCGTACGACCACTATCACCATGCACGGTTTCTTTGACATATGTGCCGGATTCACAGCGCAAAGTGAATTCAACTTCTCTAGTACCATCCGGCATAACTTCTACCACTGGTTTGTTGACGTCAATTACATCACGTCTCCTAATCAGATCAGCTCTTCGATGGGCCACACGGTCAGGAGTACGTTGATACAATTTTACGCCATGTAGTGACAAGATTGTCGAAATGATTGTCTCATCACTTGGTAATTCAAACAGGGCGCTGCCGGGAGCCGGCATAGCAAGGATTCGCTCAATTAATTCTGATTTTTTCCCCGTCTTTTTCAAGTTATTTTCAGCACAAATAGCTGCTAATTCGTCTTTCTTCATTTTTGATAATTCATCTTCGGAGGGCCCTTGTTGTTCAGTAACTATTTCAGTTGGTAACGGCTTAGTATTATCTTTTCGTTTGTCGCCTCTTCGATGCCGCTTTTTCTTCGATTTTTTATTTGAGTCATTGGTTAAATCTAGCGGTGCGGTTAATACAGCATACTCAGATTCTTTCATTTGCTCGACGCTAAATCTGATGGTGTAGGATTTTTCTGCTGGGGTATCTTTAATCCTGACTACTTCGCTTCTGTTAGATGCTCGCAAATCAGTAACTTCGATTGAACCACCAGCTTTTTCGTTGATTAATTGCATAGCGTATTGGTAATCAAAATCCCTTACTTTTGGCTCCTTCATCTCGATTACAAATGGTCTGCCTCGACCCATGCATCTAACATCGATATCTTCCCTTCCCATGCCGTGGAATGAATGTTCTGGAGCATCAAATACCTCGATTAAAGGGTTGCCGATTAAATCCTGAACACTTCTTAGGTATTGTAGTCCAGTGTTGTTGCAACGTTCACATCCTCGGCCCTTACAGGCACGACATGGCCATCTTGTTTGAGGGATACCTCGCTCGAGTTTTCGATATCTGCCGTAGATATAATGAGACCTTACATCAAGGTCAACTGTTAGAGTCAAAACGTCGATTAAGGCAAGAATATGTGGCTTTTCATTTACCAACTTTGCACCTTTTAGTCGAGCAGTTAAATTTCTCGCAATTTCAGCAACTAGTCCGGTTTTCAAACCATCCGAGCCGCCAGCACCAAATCGCTTTCTCATGTTATCTTCTTCCTCAACTTGGTCTTTGGGAAATCTTGTACCTAATTGTAATCGCTTGATTTGATAAGGTTGTATCGAATCATAAATTATGTCAGCAAGTAAGTCAGATTCTTCAAATAAATTTTCACATAGTGGGCAAAGCGGGATCTCTTGTCTAATATCTGCTAATTGTTTATTGCCACTTACCACAGTCTCCCGAATTTCTCGCCCAGACTCTTCAATTGATTGGTTAAACCGTTTCTTACCGCCTAGCCGGCCCAGACAATGGTCACAACTCCCGATTCTAACCAAATGCTTCAGTCCAGCAGGATTGGGTGCGCGGGGAATCTCCTCCATGTGGTTGCCTAGTTGTTCAGTAGGTGAGTCAAGCTGTTCTGGTTCCTCATTTTCATCAACTGAGGCTGTGGCTTCTTGTTCATCCCATAGCGAATAATTAGTTTGTCCAAAGCCAGCACTGGCATATTTCATCCAATCCTCTTCATCCTCATTTTCCGACATTAAATTCACCACTGCCATGGGGCCAACCCCGGTGGAAGCAAATTGCCGTCAAACATCTAGTTCAATAATACACCGGCGAGTATTTTTGAATTATTCACGCTTATCAAGTAGGTCTAGTACACCAGCACCTATAGCGAATAATCCAGCAAATAAGGCAAAATAGAACGACATTCCATTGTTTAAATTATCATCCATGTTATCTTTCATAATCATCCAAAGAATCGCGGCAAAAAGAATCAAAGCACCGCTAACCCATGATGACATTCGCCCATAATTTTCTACCCCTCCAGGTAAGGTTTTGCCAAGTATCGACATGACAAGCATCACAGTTGAAGCAAGAATTCCAAGAATTCCGATCCATAGAATAATTCCAGTAATTCCACCTGCCGAATCATTCTTTAAACACGTTTCACGGTCTTCACCAGCCTCAGCTCTGATAGTATCATCATCTGTGGCAATCGCTAATGCTAATAAGGCCTCATAGGAATTTTCACAGTAATTTTTAATTTTACCTTTGACCAATGGGTCGCTTGGGGGAGTTTCAGCCGCGGCTTTTTCCATATCTTCAGCGACCAATGTGTATGCTATCGATATGCATCCCTCTTCATTTTGTTGTTCAGAACAATCAATCACAATATTACGTAATCCTAAAGCTAGTGAATCATTTTCCTCTGATACTTGCCAAGAATTTCCAAATTGACCCATCATGCACAAAATTAGGGCAGCAGCAATACAACCAACAGCCGCCCATGCCATAATTGGTTTTGGCTCTCCCATTGAGGCAACAGCCATAGGTGCTGTATTCATCATCGGTTGGGCCATTTGTTGAACTGGTTGTTGCATCATCGGCTGTGGAATTGCTTGTGGTTGAGCAATTGGTTGCACTGGCATAGGAGCAGGTATTGGCATTGGAGTAGGTGCTGCAGCCTGGGAAACGAATCCAGGGTAATATTGTTGAGTATATCCAAGTGCTTGGTCTGCAGGATACCCTTGAGCAATCAATCCATCGTAGTAGCTCTGGCCATCAGTCATGGCCGGTCTGTCATATTAACGATAATTAACACTATTCGTCGACTAGTTGTATGCCAGTGATGGAATCATTGTCACGCATCAATATTGCTAAAATCCCTAACGCAGCGGTGGTTAAAACAAGACTTGCAACAAGAGATAATGCAATCATAGCCGCGGAATATATGCCAAAATTACTGAATAGACCCATTGGTGATAAGGCAATAACGCTAAACCCTGCAATATCTGATGCCGCACTACCAATCAGTGCCAGACTACAAGCGCCACCAACTGCAACTAATGCCTCATTGTGTGACTCACCCTTTTCCCGACTTTCTCGATACCGTTCAGTAACGTGGATACAATAATCGATACCTACGCCAAGCGATATTGTAGCAATTGTAACAGTCAC
>DUJK01000010.1:1965-4308 GCA_013329925.1 Candidatus Poseidoniaceae archaeon | reverse complement strand
TTGATATGAAAATAATCGTCACACCATTGTTTGAAATGATCATAATCTGCGACTTCATGTCGATCACAAGCATCTTTGTGGACTTGATGAAAATGAATTGCATCTTCTTCAAACAAATAACTTGGGGTCAAATCTGCTCCACCGCCAAACCACCAGCTACCTGGCTTGTTGCCTTCTCCACGCTCAAAGTATCGATAATTGGCATGTACTGTTGGTGCCATTGGGTTTAATGGATGTAAAACTAGGCTTATTCCAGTAGCAAAAAAATCCAAATCAGCGCCTTTCAACTCATGGCCGCCACCCATACTTTTGGCTGCTTGAGGACTTAGTGTGCCATGGACAATACTAACATTCACTCCGGCCTTCTCAAACACTTTACCGCCCGAGAAAACTCGGCTTCTTCCGCCGCCGCCTTCTTCGCGTGTCCATTCATCTTGACGATAGTCGACGCCATCAATTTCTCGCAATGCTTGGCAAATCTCGTCTTGTATTCGGTGTACCATTTCGGCCATTTTTTGACGCATGGTCATTCACCTGTAATTTCTCTAAGTACTGTTTCAACACATTCGATTCTTGCCGAAGGGGCAAAGCCATGACCGAGATTGAAGATATGTCCGGGCTTATCGCCGGCTGCTTTGAGGACTTCTCTGGTGGCTTGTTTTGCCATCTGTGTGGAGCCGTGTAGCAGTGAGGGGTCTAAATTTCCTTGGAAGGCAAATTTGTCGCCAAATTGTTGCCTGTTATCAGCTAAGTTATCGCGCCAGTCAAGGGAGACAGCATTTATGTCATATTCTCTAATTGCTGAATGAAGGTGACCAGAGCCCTTTGCATAATGGATTAGTGGAACATTATTACCGACTTTCTCTCTAAATACTTCGACGGTTCTAGCAGTAGCAGGCATTGCGTATTTACGATAATCCTCAGGCGATAATAATCCCGCCCAAGTATCGAATAATTGAACTCCATCCGCACCGCCATGTATTACTTGGTCAGCAAGTAAATCACCAACAATTTCGCCCATTTTAAGTAGCATATTGGAGGCTTGCTCGGGGTTTGAATAGACCTTTGCCCGGGCATTGTGGAAATCTTTGTCGCCAGTTCCCCCAGATAGTAAATACATACAGATTGTCCAAGGACAGCCAACAAAACCTAGTCGAGCAATTGAATCACCAACTTCTTCACCTACCGCTTTGAGGCCATCAGCGGCCCAAGGTGCGTGTTTTCTAGCACTAAAATCGGTCCAGTCATCAACATCTGATAGAGAAAAATCGCTGATTCTAATTCCTCCACCATACTCGACATCATAGCCAAGGCTTGGCAGGGGAGTTAGAATATCACTGAAGATAATCGCAGCATCTATTGTTTGATATCTTTCGATTGGTTGCAGCGTGATTTTTGTGCATAGATCAACATCCATGCAGCGCTCCCAGAAATTATGCTCTGCCGCTATTTTGCGGTATTCTGGAAGATGTCTACCGGCCTGCCGCATAAACCATACTGGAGTTCTATCAACTGGTTGTAAGTTTAACGCCGAAACTATTCGCTCCTTGCCGTTCATACCTAACACTCCAATGCTTCCAATACTTCGTCCAAGGCTTGGGCCATACCAAGAATGTGTTGCTCTTCATGAACAGTTGCAATAAAGCCAATTTCGTAAGCTGATGGGGCTAACATGTAGCCCTTTTCTAACAAGCCTTGGTGAACATCTGAATATAGTGCTCCAGCCGATGATGGTATCAAGTCAGCTCTGGCGGGAGGTTGCCCTGAACCCGGGGAAAACCAAAACAAACTGCCCAGCCTAACAAGGCGCATTGGGTGGCCATGTTTAGCCAAGATAGGTTCAACAGCATTTTGTAATACTTGACCTAATGATTCTAATCGGTCATATGCCGCCTCGTCCAGTAAATCTAGCGTCATAATTCCTGCTGCCATGGCTAGTGGATTACCAGACAAGGTACCAGCTTGGTAAACTGGACCAAGTGGCGAGAGGTTTTCCATAATCTCGCTTCGGGCGCCATAAGCACCGACTGGTAGTCCACCACCAATCACCTTACCAAGCGAGGTAATATCCGGAGTAATTCCTGAAAGGTCACCGTAACTGCCATCTTTGAATCTAAAACCGCTAATCACTTCATCAAAGATTAACAACGCCCCATACTCATCGCATAGTTGCCTTAGCTTTGCTAGGTACTCATGACGTTGAACCAATAAGCCATTGTTGGCAGGCAGAGGCTCAATTACTACCGCCGCAATATCTTCGCCGTGTTCTTTGAATAGAAATTCTACTGCTTCTTCATCATCAAGTGGCGCGACTAGCGTAGTGGCAACTGTATCTTTAGGAAT
>DUJK01000010.1:1078-1651 GCA_013329925.1 Candidatus Poseidoniaceae archaeon | reverse complement strand
TTTAGGAATACCTGGGCTGCTGGCGATACCAAATGTAGCAAGCCCACTGCCGGAACTAACCATTAGCGAGTCTACATGGCCATGATAACAGCCTTCGAATTTAATCAGTAAATCTCTACCAGTATAGCCTCTAGCGAGCCTAACTGCACTCATTACTGCTTCAGTTCCTGACGAGACAAATCTTACCTTGTCCATGTAGGAGAAACGTTGCTTTACTCGCTTAGCCAACTCTATCTCGCCAGTGTGGGGAGCGCCAAAAGAGGTACCGTTCTGCATCTTTTGATAGACCATTTCGATTATTTTAGGGTGGGAATGGCCGTGAACAAGTGGGCCCCAAGATTGGACAAAGTCAACTAACTCATTACCATCAACATCGGTAACTATGGCGCCTGAAGCCTTTTCAAAATAAATCGGATTTCCATGCACCGATTTAAATGCCCTAACTGGTGAATTTACCCCTCCTACCAAGTGGTGTAATGCCTCCTGGTGCAAGGTATCAGAATTGGTTCTTTGCATTGATTCACCTCAATTAAGCCAGTTTCCAGCCACAGCCTCGCGGGTGTGGTAACTAAC
>DUJK01000010.1:0-755 GCA_013329925.1 Candidatus Poseidoniaceae archaeon | reverse complement strand
ACGTCAGCCCCGGCCCTTTTGAAGGAATGGAATATCTCACGAACCATTTTTGCCCTAGATTGTTCATCGGGATTTGCGGCCATTACCATCGAATATTCACCGCTAACATTGTACACAGCAACGGGTCTAGCAACAGCATCAGATACTTGACGAACCACATCGAGATAGGTTAGCGCTGGTTTTACCATGATTATATCTGCGCCTTCTGCTTCATCACTAACTGCTTCAAGAATCGCCTCATCATATCCTGAGCGGATGTCCATCTGATGACTACCTCGGTCACCAAATGATGGTGCAGAAGAGGCTGCATCTCTGAACGGTCCGTAGAACGATGAGGCGTATTTTACTGAGTACGAGAGAATTCCGGTGTTTGATAGTCCGGCGGATTCAAGAGTAGCGCGAATTGCTTTAACTCTGCCATCCATCATGTCAGATGCTGAAACATAATCTGCGCCAGCCTCGGCGTGTGATTGAGCGATCTTGCATAACTCCGGAATAGTTAGATCGTTATCGATTTCATGATTGTGAACAATACCACAGTGACCATGGTCTGTGGCGGTACACAGGCAAACATCTGTCATCAAAACAATATCTTTGCCGTACTTGGATTTTAATTGCTTGACCGCTTGTTGCAGAGGCATATCTTGACTAGAAGCCTTAGAGGCGGTAGAATCTTTGTCGTGAGAATCAACTACTGGAAATAACATGTGAGCAGTAATTCCCATAGCCATGTCTTTAGCAATAGTAGATAGTAA
>DUJK01000015.1:9086-9461 GCA_013329925.1 Candidatus Poseidoniaceae archaeon | reverse complement strand
ACCACTACGATGTATAGCAGACCATGTTTCCATTAAGTCCTCAGGGAGTTCTAAGGATTTAGGATTATCAAGATAGAAGGTATCTTGCATTTCTCTTGCTGGATGGTCTTGGGGAATAAATAACGCATCCATATTCCAACCTGCTGATTGGACATAATCTTCGACTAATTCTGAAAAGCCCATTTCTAAGAAAATGTGGCGAATTCTCTCAATCAATGCCTGCATTGGATGGCTACGTCCTGTCCGTGGTGTTGTTGATTCCAAAGTTACATCAAAAGCCCGAAATTCAGCATTTTTCCAATTGTCACTTTGCAGCAGTTCCGGAGTTATTTCATTTATCACTTCAGTTTCGACTAAGTCATTTTTGTCAATTTT
>DUJK01000015.1:0-8681 GCA_013329925.1 Candidatus Poseidoniaceae archaeon | reverse complement strand
TAATTCGGCATCTGCTTCATCTTGAGAACAAGGTAGTGCGCTTAGAAATTCTGACCTTTTCGCAATTTGTTGTTCGACTTTAGCGTTGTCATCACAATGAAATTTACCTGCTTGCATAGAAATTCCTAACTTTTTCAACAAACCAATTCCTGGCCCAGCCTCATGCTTGTCAAATGATTGTTGCAGATTACTCACTGATGGGTCGTTTGACTCGAGATACCAGGTGTAAAGTCTTGCTTCCAATAATCCATTGTCAATTGCTAGCTGCCCTTGCGGTGCTAATTTAACCTCGATTTGACTCTGTTCAATTAGTTTGATCAGTTGCTTGTCTGCTAAGCCTTGTCCAGCACCAACTGCAATAGCCTGGTCTGTCCAATCACATGCTTTCAAAACCTCTTCAAGTGACCACTTTGAGTCTGGTTTATCCTGCAATACACGGAGCATCCTACGCTCCGTATTGACAAGATTGGAGGCGTCCATGACACAACGAAGAGAAGTAGTGCTATCAAATCTATGCCTAGATTTACCGATTTTTTCAGTTTCTACTCTTCTTCTGTAGCCCACAACTGAACTTGACAACTTGGGCAAGTGAAGGAATCAGGTCTAGGTCCAGGCTGAACGGTGATTTTACCACATGGCCCACACACAATTGTTGATTCAATTGGCTCATCCATTGTAACATCAACACGATACATTACTCTGCCAGCATCTGGTAATTGACCTTCATCTGGCCTCCATTCCCTAATGGCAGACTCTGACAATCCGAGTTTGGATTTCAAACTCATCCCAAAGACAAACAATATTATGCCTAAAACTCCTACAGTCGAAGCCAATGTATAGACTCCTGCTACAGTGAAAAAGGCTCCAAAAGCAATGCAAATAAATCCCGAAAGAATAAAATTTTCTCGCGGGTTTCTAGACATGTCACTAGCCTCATTGTAGCGCGTTTTTCAAGGATTTAGCAACTTTAGGTATTTGCTCAGTAGGTATGGCACACAAACCAATTCTTATACCTCCTTTGAGGGGAACTAAGTAGACTTGTTCATTTGCGCATGAATCAACCACAGATTTTGGGTCATCATGTTCTAACCAGGCGAAGAACCCGTCATGGGTTGGATTAATTGGGACGCCGTTTTTAGCACATTCTTCAATAAACAGATTGCGACGTTTAGCCAATAGTTCGGTCAATCTAACGAGTTCTAGAGACCAAGCATTACCTGATTTTTCCTCAGCGTGAATCCGAGCGATTGAATATTGCGCTAGACGAGAACTAGCAGACCAGGTTTGTCTACCTGTCACTCCCATTACCGTGGTGATTCTATTGACTACTGACTCGTCTGGATGAATACTAACCAAAGCCCCTGCTCTTAGACCATAAATGGTGTGAGATTTTGATAAAGAAATTGCGAAAGTAATCAATAGATTTGCTGGCCAGTTCATTCCGTCATGTAATGCATCAGTAATCGTTTCTGCCCAACCGTGTGGTTCTTTGGCGTACAAATGATATGCTGCATCGATAAGTAAAGTGAAACCAACATTTTCATGTGCCATAGCCATATCAGAAAATGCTTGTAAAACAGCACGCCGGTCTTTGGCACTTAGTGACAGACCTGTTGGATTATGAGCAGGATCGTTAAGCCATGACATAACTTTAGATTGCTGTTTGGCCAAACTTTCAAGACTATTAAGAATCGAATCAATATCGACTGTTGAATTATCGCTTCCAAGTAATGGATAAGTCTCAATTCCTAAATCGCAACCAGCCAGAAAGCCATCATAAGGCCCCCAATGGCGGTCACGCAGCAAGACCTTACTGCCTCGGTCGGCAAAATTAGCAGCGGCTAAGTATAGTGCTCCTGAACCTCCAGGTGAAGCTGTAGCAGTATGATGTACTCCGATATTTTCCAATTCTCCACGAGCATCACCAAGCGCTAAAGTGACTGCTAGGTCAAGAAACTCTGGCAAGCCTTTCAGTGGAGCATACGCAGCAATTTCAACCGGGGGTGAATTGCGAACAAAATCATCTACTGTCTGATTAATCGCAAGATTACCATCATTTTCTAAAAGTGCTCCTATCGTTCCATTCACTGCATCATGTCCTTGCGCAACCGCAGCCTGATATCTAGCCCAGCAAGCAAAAATCGTATCATTGCCCTGCTTAGTTTGAGCAAAATCATTCAAGAAAGCATTTGCTGTATCATCGGACATAGCATGTCTAAGTGAATCATGTTCTTTGAATTGCCCCTTAATATTTAATTCAAGATATATCAAATCATCCGTTTCATTGATGAATGATTGTTGTTTGGCTGGTGTGTCGCCAACGTAGCATAGCTGGTAGTGCTTCAGATTTGTAATCTGACGGTCGGGGGTTCGAGTCCCTCCGTTGGCTCCATAAAAACAGTTAACTGTGGGCTTTTAAACAGTAATATGAGACCGTTTCATTTGGCATTTCCAGTGGTAAGTCTTGAGTTGACCGAAGAATTTTACGTTAACACAATAGGTTGTACTACGGGCAGGAGAACTCCCAAATCGATCAATTTCAATTTCTACGGCCATCAAATAGTTGCTCATCTAGTTAACCAAATGCCTAATTTTTCACATGATGGCAATGTTGACGGTAAAAAAGTTCCACCATTCCACTTTGGTATAGTCATGGAATGGGAGCAATGGCACCATTTGCGTGACAAATTAATAGCCTCCAACGTGGATTTTAGAATAAAACCACATACTCGCTACCCAGGGAAAATTGGTGAACAGGCTACAATGTTTATCGATGATCCTTCTGGAAATTCATTAGAATTCAAATCCTTCAGTGATGATTCTAGGTTATTTGCCACTGTCGCAGGTAGTGAAAATGACATTGGCGGTGGCCTGCAATAACCACGCAAATAATCAATAAAGAATGTCTACTCGCATGACCATGGTGGCTAAAATACTGGATGGGAAAGCATGTGCTGCTGCCGTTGAAGAGTCACTAAAAGAACGAATTTCCAAGTGTCAAGTTGCCGGCATAACGCCGCACATTGCAGTAATAATTGTTGGAGATGACCCAGCAAGTCACGTATATGTGGGCGCTAAAATCCGTGCCTGTGACCGCCTAGGAATCAAAAGCACTCACATTGAGATGCCAGAATCATCGAAAGAAACTGAACTTATCGAGGTAATTAAAGAATTAAATAATGATAATTCAGTGCATGGAATATTAATTCAGTCCCCATTACCAAATCACATGAATGAAGAATTACTGACTGACTTAATTGACCCCTTAAAAGACGTTGATGGATTCCATCCGGTAAATCTGGGCCGATTGGTTCAGTCGCGTGATGATTGTTTGATACCTTGCACTCCAAATGGAGTAATGCGATTACTTGACTGGGCTGGAGTTGATACTAAAGGTAAGCAAGCATTAGTGATTGGTCGTTCAAGAAATGTCGGTATGCCACAAGCAATTTTACTAGCGTCTAGAGGAGCTGATGCAACAGTTACCATTGCCCATTCAAGAACTGCAGATATCGCAAAACAATGTTTGGATGCAGATCTTATTGTAGCCGCTGTTGGAAGACCAAACATGGTTAAACAATCGTGGATAAAACCTGGAGCTATCGTAGTTGATGTTGGGATAAATAGAGTCGATGATGCAGATGCTGATCGTGGTTATATTCTCGTAGGGGATGTAGAGAAATCTGCTAGTAAGGTTGCTTCCTGGATTACTCCAGTCCCTGGTGGAGTAGGCCCTATGACTGTCGCAATGTTGATGGAAAATACAGTGCGTTCTGCTGAATTCAGATTTTGAAGGTAAACATCATATCTACCTTACATCTGTCGACAAATATGGAGCAGATAGCACCAAGACTAGCTAATGCTGGTAAGATCCTTACTGCTCTGTCAATTATTGTAACAGCAACGAATTTGAAACTCGATTTACTAAAAAATCCTGGGTTAACTATCGAAGAATATGTCGGGTTCGGAATTGCTGCTATATTGTTAATCATTAGCATTATTTCGTCCAAGGAGCGTAAAATACCGACATTTTCTGACAGCCCAACTCTGGAAGAGCAGCTTGCTGCAATGGAGGAAACACCGACTATATCCAAAACCTCAGATGTATCAAACCAAGTAGAAAACCTACAAACTAAGAACATCATCGAAAGCATCATTGGCGCCAAGTCAGATCTCAACGCACAACAAATTGATAGTGCAATTGGAACCTTAAGTTCTGGAAAACTAGGCCAAGATGCAAAGATAATGGCTGAACAATTACCAGCACCTCATCGGCATGCTGAGCAAATGTTGGATGTGGCTGTCTCAGGAGTTGATCAAAAAACCATTGAAGCATCAAATAATGTCCCATTGCCGTCATTGCAAACTACTGCCATAGCTGAACAAGTAACACCAGATTTGCCAAACTTACCAGATGTGGCTCAAATCGAGGGTACTACTGTGGATAAATTACCATCAATGACTGATATAGACGCCCTATTAAACGAGATATCAGTGCCAAAAAACCCGATATCTGACACTATTCCAGATCTATCTAAGATAGAAGAGTTACCAAGTGATGAAAATAGTGACATATCAACTCCTGAACTACCTAATTTAGATGACCTGTTTTAATCATAAGTTCAAAAGTAGCCAATGCTTCGTCTCAACCATGTGGACGCAAGACTATGACCTTCACAGCCATTCAACCAATAGTGATGGCGAGCATAGTGTTGATTACGTTGCAGAACTGATGGCTGGAAATGCTGTTAAGAACTGGTCATTAACCGATCATGATACAATTTCAGGCTGGAAGGATGCTTATGCAGCCGCAGAAAAACTAGGAATCAATTTTATTCCAGGTGTAGAAATAACTTGTGAGTGTGGCCTTTCTGCGCAGGAAGATGAACTTGAATTAAGGAATCGAGACAGAGCTTCGAAATCATGGCATCTGCTGGCCTATTTCCCAAATCTAGACCCAAATGACCAACGATATAGTGCATTTGCTGAGTGGTTGAAACCACTACAAAACAATAGAATTCCGCGCATGGAAAAAATGATTGCAAAGTTAACTGAGTTAGGTATGCCAGTAAAATTTTCTGAAGTTGCTAGTAAAGCAGGAGGCTCGATTGGCCGGCCACACTTAGCAGAAGTTATGGTGGAAAAAGGCTATGTTGAATCAAAAACAGAAGCCTTTGAATTGTGGATTGGAGATGGATTACCTGCCCATGTAATACAACCAAAGCCGAGTATTCGAGAAGCGGTTGAAATGGTCAAGAAATGTGGTGGAATTACATCGTTAGCCCACCCAATTTACTACGGAATACCACCTGCTAAGTTAGTTGACTACTGTTTGGAAAATGGTGTTGATTCTATCGAAGCATTCCACCGCAGTCATCCCGATGATTACCGCTATCAGCTTTGGCAATATTGTAAAGAAAAATCAATGTCAGTAAGTTGTGGTTCTGATTTTCATGGTGAAAGTTATGGTCAGACACCCGGAAGTATGGCGATACCAATTGCCGAATTATGTTTTTGAAATATTGAACATGCCATCCAACAACATAGCAAGCTCAAATAAAATCACGACTGGCATTGCCACTAAGAATAATGAAAGTGGATCTGGTGGTGACAAAAACGCCCCAAGGACAAACGCAGTAAACCAGATATGCTTACGAAACTGACTGATTTGATTTCTAGTAACTACGCCCAAGCGCAAGATAAGTAAAGTGATTACCGGTGACTGAAACCCAACCACACATGCTAAGGCTAAATTTACAATAAAACCAACATAACCAGAAAGACGCCACTCGGTGGAAAGTCCTGCTGTTTGAGCATCTTCAGTAAGATACTGCAAAATCATTGGAGTAAGAAATTCCCAAGAGTATAATAATCCTGCAATCGCAAATAGGATAGTAAATCCAATTGTCGTGATAAATGCCCAACTGAATTTTGGAGGCTTGAGTTCCAACTCTGCTAATCTCTGTCTAATCGCTTCATTGTTTACCCCTTTCCTTAATGCTTCAATCAATAAAAATAGCCCAACAATCACGATTCCAAAACTTACTGCAATCTGAAATTGCAATAGAATGAATTCTATGGGAGAGGTGACAATTATGTTGACATCTGATGGTAGTCTTTCGGGCTCTATCAGCCATCTAATGACTGATTTTGTCAATGAAAACCCTGCAACTACGGAAATTATGAAAAGTCCAACTAATAATTTAATTCGCCTTTTTAGATATTGGGAGATATCTGAAACTAGCGCACCACCAGGCGAATCAATGAGCCCCTTGACCGCATTTTCGAGTTGATTCTCGCCGGCCATGACAATGCCAAACGATGATTAGTCATAATCCAAACTATTCTTGCTCAAGCCAAATATGTGACGGAGATGAGTCAACAAATGACCTGCCATTTAGTTTCAATCGCTGTAACCGGTGGATTACGAACGCCGTCATCCACAGTGATGGAATCGACAGAATAATGGCTTTCCACATCTGGTCATCATGATAATTATTCACTATACTAACCTCAAGAATGTCATTGCTGTTACTTGGATTGTGCATGACAATTAAGTGATAAAACAGCGGAGTATCTGTGGTCAAATGGATTTCTTGACCTGGGTTGATTACATAATGGTCGCCCAGTGTAGTAAGGTATTGCCAATCAATTGAACCATTTTTCATTGCTTTTGCACTGTCCTCAACATTTATGTAGACAATTTCCAACATCAATGAATCATCAAGATTCTTTACTGTTGAATTAACCTCATCACCATACTTTAGTTCTTGAATTATTTCATAAGTTGAATCTTCTGGACCCAAACGGAATGAAACTCTGTCTTCAGAGTTTTCTGTTTGGACATTAATCGCCATAAGAATCAAAGTAAACATAACTAGAGCAATCGTTCCTTCAATCAGCGCGTGCTTTCTAGCTTTTATTTTGTCAATCCCCTTAAAGAATGAACCGTGGTTATTTCTCATACGTGGTTGTAAATGATGGATAAACAGTGCGCCTATGCCGCCAATTAACATGCCTAGAGGTATATCCACGAACCAATGAATTCCTAAATACAAGATTGAAAAGGCAAAGAGAATGGTATTGATTAGAATGAACATATGGTAATTATAATGTCGCCAATCTTTCATCTTGCCACCTGTTTCTTTGACGTGTAGATAATTAAGCATCAAAATACCAAATGGTATGGCAATGTGAAGTGACGGCACGGCATTATCTAATGGGTCATGGGTTGCATAAAATACCGAATAAGCGCCATCATGGTATAGTAAGGCCTCCATTCCTGGAATCCAAGATGAAGTGACTTCTACATTGAAAAATAAGTAATAAGGTACTGCAAGAGCATAGATTAACAAATAGTTCATAGTTACTTTATCGGTCATATCGCGGTCACCAGTATAGGCAAAGTACACGGTAGTGACATAAATCAAAAATAGGTAAATAAACAAATAATGGAAGTTCAGTACCGTGGTTAGCGAGTCATTGAGAAAGAAGTCTTGTATTGATTTAGTGAATTCACCCTCAATACTGTAAACAAGATCAGTCCAATGGCCAACTTCAGATTTGATAGGCTCATTTAGCAAGTCTGTTACTGATTTTAATTTGACAATAGCAAGGTAACCGATTATGTGTAGATAATATCGGTTATCATGAAATTCTGTCGCCATCTGCTTGAGTGGAACTCGATGCTCTCGCTGGGTTAAAGAGAAAAGCCAACACACCACCGGAGTGAAAAAAACCACTAGCAACATCATGACAGTGTATGGACTCATGGGCTTGTGCAAACCTCTGCTGATATATCCTTTTTCACCACATGAGGATATATGAAGCGATTTCATAGTTAAAACTAAACTAGCGATACATCATATTTTGAATCAACATCAAGTGCCTAACATGTGTCAGGCAATTGGGTACAACCCCCGGAAAATACTTTGCCTAGTTTACGACACGGAATTTCAACTTGTGACGGCATTGAGTTAGACCTTCGAATTACTGCGGATAAAGAATTAGTTGTTCATCATGATTCAAAAGTATCAGTTGAAAAATCATTACTGAATGGTGCTAATCCATATGTTGAAAGTTGGGATTTAGCAGAATTACAAAAATTAGGATTTTGTTCATTTGAAGAGTTACTACAAGATTCCGAAGTGATATCTCAATGGCGCGACCAAGGGAAAATGGTCTGTTTGGAATTTAAAAGGCCACATCCACGGTCGCCAGAAGGTGGAGGGGTTTTTGGTGGACAAAAAGTAACAACAGTACTTAGTGAAATGATTCTAAAGGCTGAGGAAATGTTAGATGAATATTCAATTCCACACGGCAATAGTGTATTTTATGCATTCCATAATAAAATGCATAAATCGGTAAAAATGGCCGACTCAAAACGCCATTGGGCGGAATTACTACCGGTGGTTCCAAGGTTCGGCCCCAGTAAAATCAAACGTTTGATGGCTTATCCACAATATTTCGTCACACCATTTTCAAGATTAATGAATAAGCACAGAAGACGAGGTGCTTCAATGGTGCCATGTGCAATCGAATATTTTCAACCCTTCTACAACCGCGCTCTAGTGGGCAAAAGCGTTGGACTTAGCGGTAGGAAATTAAATCATTTTAGGGGATGTCAAAAGGGTATCCCAGTATATGTTTGGCCAGCCAATGAAAAGTACGAATATCGGCTA
>DUJK01000029.1 GCA_013329925.1 Candidatus Poseidoniaceae archaeon | reverse complement strand
GGGAAATTTGCTCTGCGTAGTAACCCAGTTGCGGTTTCAACACAGTGTTCTGCCTTCGCACTGGAGACTTGGCACAGCAGGACAACGTCAGTATTTGCGCCCCGCATGTATGGTGCTGCATCTATCTAGCAATGAATTAAGCGGGAAAAAGTCCCGATAGCAATAATTCATTAGTTAGTTGTTCTGTGGACAGTTTGGTGAAACCATGGGTTCCAGCAAGAAAAATACCAAAGCCAGTAATTTGACCTCGCTTCCAGGAGTAGGTGCAGCATCTGCCAAGAAATTGGTCGATGCTAAGTTAGATACAATTTCCAAGGTGGCTGCAGCAGGTACCACAAAATTAGTCAAAGCAGGTATTCAAGCCGCTTTGGCCAAGAAAATTGCTGCTGCTGCTAAGAAGGTTGACAAAGCCTCCAGCGCAACTAAACAAGCCGCCACTAAAGCAAAATCAGCGGCCAAGAAAGCACCTGCTAAAGCAAAGGCAGCAGCTAAGAAAGCCCCAGCCAAGGCTAAAGCAGCGGCCGGCAAAGCAAAATCAGTGGCTGCAAAAGCGGCAACAAAAGCCAAAAATTTGGCTAGTAAACCTAAGGCTGAGCGAACGAACAAAGATGTTGCAACCAAAGGTGGCAGAATTGGGCCGTCAAAATCTACGCCAATCTCAAAGATGTCTTGGTTTAAGAACGCTAAGAAGTAATCACGCGAATTGTTCAAAGACCTTCTTGCTGATTCACTCACATGCCAAGACGGAAGTACGGACGGTTACGAAAGACTGTCGAGCTTCCGCCCAAGGAAAATTGCTCTAGATGCCGCTCAGGAAAATACTGTCCGATAGCCGGGCATTCAGGCCAGGTAGTAAAGCCACATAGGCAGTGGATGGGTCCTGATAAGATTTCCAAGCGTAAGACCAAATCAAACTAGAAATCTTCTATTCCGGCAACACTGGTATAAGGCGTATTTTCCACCATTTCTTCGCTTTGAACTTCTGCTTCAATTATATTATGCCTCATCGACTGAGCACGATTGTACACTTCTCGTAGGGTTTGATCAGAGATTTCAAGATAGACCCTGGTGGTAGCAATACTACTGTGCCCAAGTAATTTTTGAATTGATACTAAATCTGCTCCTCTTTCCAGTAATCCGGTAGCAAAGTTATGCCTAAGTACGTGAGGTGTGAGTTTTCCTTTGGGTAAACCAGCTTCAATAGCTAAGTTGTCCATCAATCTTTGAACCCCTCTTGGTTGCAATCTTCTACCTGCTGAGTTTAGTAGTAGTGGGCTGTCTTCAAATTTTATTCTTGAACTTCTAACTGGTAGCCAAGCATTAATCCGGTCTAGTGAACGCTTGGTGAATAATACCAAACGGTCTTTATCACCCTTGCCGCCAATTACCTTGGCTGATTTATCTTCAATATCGATGTCACCATAGTTTAGGTTGCAAACTTCGCTTACTCTAAGGCCGGTATCTAGCATTAGAGTAACTACAACTGAGGCGACAGGGTCTTCACTGGTTTTAGCAGCATCAAGTACCATGGTCAATTCTCGCTTGGTTAGTGTTCTTGGCAAGCGCTTACCAGTGCGCGCTCTAGTTAGGTGTTCAGGCCATCTGTGGCCTAACCATTTCAGAAGATGTCTTGCTGCGGCTAGCCTTGCGTTGTAGGTAGTTGGTCGAAGATCCGCTAGGCTATGTGTCCATAAGTCAATACGTCCGTTGAAAGGGTCCATTCTTTGAGCTAATTCGTGTATCGACATCGATTCATATTCTGCTTCTGACAGAACATCTTCTCCGGGTAATATGGTTTCGATGTAGGCTCGTAAGCCTGAAACATAGGATTTTTGAGTATTTGCAGATTTATTCTCGGATTTGAGTTGGTTTTTGTAACAGTTTAGCCATGGTAAATCCCGCAAATGATACAGTCTAGCTGGCAGAGATAAGTCTTCATCAGTTAGACGCAATTGGCTAGGCCTAAGCGCCTTACGCTGTCTAAAGTCTCCTCTGTGTCTTTCCATTGGCGTCACCGCCTCTCGCCGAAACGAGCGTGCATCCCTTGCCCCTGAGGGCAAGGATGGGATAGAGGTCTAAGATATCAAACCACCGGGTTTTTAGCCTCACTCATAGCTTCAGTTCTTGCCATAAGGAATCCAGTCAGACCCATTCCACCACATTATTGTGCGGTCAGACATCTGGCGCCATGAATATCCGTTATCATCAGTCCATTGCTGCATAACTACAGGTGCACTTGGCATTGGCAATCCTGGTAATGGCAGTGCAGGCATTGGTAACTCTGCAGTGGTTTTGTTACCCATAGTCTGTTGGGTAGCAGAGGACTTTCTTGCTCTGAGGATCACTGCTGCAGCAACCAAAGCAGCAATGATTAATCCAATGATGAGGTAAGTTGGCATATTGCTTTCTTTTGTGGCAGTTTTTGTTGAGTCTCCATTTTGCTCCTCGCTTTGGCCGTCATTTTGATCATCAGGATCAACATTGGTTACAGGCGCATCCATGCATGCGCAGCAGCCTCCGTCAGGGTCACTAACCATGCCGGGTGGGCAGGCATCGCACTGGATGTCTGCACAGTCATCAACAGGAGTCCCGGTAGTATTGTTATTTGGTAAGGAATTATTCCCATTTGTTTGGTTTTCACCGTTTTGATTTCCATCGCTGTTATTTTGATTTGAATTAGTATTGTTTCCGTCTTCTTCATTCAGTGGCAAAAATAACTGGAACATGATGCTATGAGTTAAGTTACTTTCCTGCAAAGTTGGGTTGTGAACGATTGTAAAATTAAAAGAATAATTTCCACTTGGCAGAGTTTTGTCATAATTAAAGTGAATCAATAACTCCGTCGAAGAATTTATTGATATATCTTGGTCGCCACCTGGAGCACCACATTGTTGTTCCAATGGGTGTAAGATGACATCAATTAGAACTTCAGTATCACAATTAATACTCCATTGATTTTCGAATGTTGATAACCCAGTATATTCGCTGAGATTAACAAAAACATCAGCAGAATCATTGTTACTTAGATTCAACATTGTTGTGCTACTGTCTGAGGTTAAAATCAAATCATTATTCACGGATGGTTGTTTAGCAAAACTAACCTGTAAGTCTGTACTTAATTCTGATAAAATAGAATTCACAGACAAATATAATGGGATATAATCATAGTTCTGTAAACCACTTAAGAGAAAAATAATTTCAATACTTTCGCCTCTATTGATCTTTAAATCTTGCTCGTTTAAAGATTCAGCATTAGAATAGATTGAATCATCAAAAAGTAATTGGTAGTTGGCATTCTCTTCTAAAATATCTATTTGGAATCTATCTTCATTGAAACCGAGGTTAAACAATTGTAAGGAAAATGACATGGTATTATTTTCTAAAGTATAAAATTCCACCTCCGTCTCACCTAAGTCCTCAGTCAAAGTGTTGATTAGTTCCCCATATTCGATATGCTCTAAGATATATTTAGGCGTAGTATAATCAGGCAATAAACGAGTTTCAAAGGTAATAATATTGGAACCTAGTTGCACATACTCATCTGTTGAATCATTATAGTATTCTACATTATAACTTAGGTTGATTTGTCGTGGGAAATCTTCCCCCTCAGACTCTACCATCATTAGAATATTGACAGTCGTTACATCTCCAGCAAACAACTCGACAAGGGTCTCCTGATCAAATTCATAACTTATTTCTTCGGAAGAAAAAGTTTCTAACAAACTCAAATTAATAGCCAGTATTGTATCTAGTTGTCCAATATTTCGCAATTCTATTGGAATGATGGTTTCATAACCTTGGCAAAAATCAACAACATTATCTAAGAGTGCGCTACTTATTTTGTATCCATATTTATGCAGTATAACCTGACTTTCATCTAAATAATAATCTTCAGTCCCGTCTTTAAAGAGCACTTCCAACTCAAGACTGTAATAGCTCCCTGGTAAATCTGGATTGTATGAATAGTTGGTAATAAAAACTAAATCTTCATCTTTGATGCTGAACGACGACGGGATTATATCTATGCTGAAGAGGGAAATTTCAAATTCCTCATATTCAGTAAACACATGGAAACTAATATTCTGTAGGTCTGGTAAAATGTTAACGTCATCTACAGTTATTACGAATTGCATCATAGTTGACTCTCTGTCATCATTGGGCCACCAAGAAAGAGTTTCAGCGGTTTGTTCTTCATCATTTTGAGAATACACTTCGATTTCATACTGAGTGACTTCAGAGTTATAGCGCACATCATTATCACGACTAATCTTTGAATAATCGTCGTCAGCGTGATTTGCTGGGATATATTGAAACATTAGGCTACTAAATATCAATAACACTAGTAACTTTGATAATTTCATAATAACCCGTCTTTCTTTTGATTTATTGAGATTTGTTAAAACTGCTCAAGCACTGCTCTCTTCTTTGCCGGCTTGATTAAAAGATTTCTCAGCAACACCTAAAATTGCGTTTTTCAAAGAAGACCGCAAATGATTCAACTCCCCATAACAGATAATCACATCATCATAGCGCAACGAAATTTCAGAATCAGGATTCCATACTAGCCCGTTATCTCTTGAAAGCGCAAATACTGGTATTTCATGGGTTGATTTGAATAAATCAGATATTTTATTGCCAACCATTGTTGGATGATTTCTAAGAGTTAATGACAAGACTCCCGACCCGGGGACAGTCCTGAGTAATTGGTCCAAGTCTACCTCTGAAAATGCGGCCTCACTGACAACATAATCAACAATTTCACCAGCAACGTTGACTCCACTTGCTTTTTCGATACCTTCCAGTCCGGGAGAGGAATTGACCTCTAATACCAATGGGCCATTTTCGGCCTCTAATAGATCAACTCCGGCAATATTTAGCCCCAAAACTCTAGCAGCTCTACAGGCTTGTTCTTCAAACTCTGGAGTTAATTCAACTTTTTCAACGGTCCCGTTCAAGTGATAATTGCTGCGGAATTCTCTGCCTCTGGCTCTTCTGCGCATGGCTGCTACAACTCTATCGCCAACCACTAAGGCACGGATATCTTTGCCATGAGATTCAGCAATGTATTCCTGCACTAGAACAGATTTACCGGTCAGTAATAGACCTTGAACTAGGCTTCTTGATTCATGTAGTGTATGGCGCAAGAATACTCCTTGTCCTTGAGTGCCTTGAGTTACTTTGATGACCACCGGTAATCCTCCAACAAAATCAATAGCAGGCTCTACGTCAATTGTATCTCGAACGTAGGTAGTTTTTGGTACTGGAATTTTATTTCTTGCTAAAATTTGTGAAGCATGTAATTTGTCGCGACTTTGGAGAATTCCTTGGCCAGTATTTACCGTCCAAATTCCCAATTGTTCCATATGCCTGAGTACCGCAACACCGTGTTTGGTAATCGAATGGCCAATTCTTGGAATGACCGCGTCATGAGTGAAAGGTTGTCCAGCATGGTGGATATCGATTGCACCATCATCAACGAATAGTGAAAACTTCATTGGGTCGGTAACCTCGACATCAATACCTCGCTTTTTCGCTTCTTGAACCAACCTCCTAGTACTGTAGAGCCTAGGTCCTCTAGACAGCACGGCAAGTTTTAGGTCCATAGCAGGAGGAAGAGCGCTTACCTTTTGATATCATCGCCTAAATTATTTGTTATACGACAATAGAGCCTTTGAAGTGCTTCTTATCCATCCCCAGTTCATGTCCGAGGGCGAGTTAGCAGTTGCAGACGAGGTTACAGAGGAAGGTAACATTGCTGAAACACCAACTATTGAGGAAGTAGATGAGGAGAATTTTGAAACTCTAGCATCTTTGCAAGAAGCGTTAAAAAAGTCAAGATGGAATGTATTCACATTCCTTGGAATCGCACTACTAATGTTTGCTTTTGCCTTATTCCCTATGCCAATGGACGCTGATTTTGAGTATGGTACAGCAGAGAAGGATATTGGTTTTGTTTGGGGCCCATCTCTTGCTGGTGAAGATTTTATGGATGTTCCCTACGAAGTAACAGTTAGTGTAGAGAGGTTGCCACCTACTACCGAAAACACAACGCTAGAAGTATATGTTTTACAGACAGATGATTGTACTAATACAGAAGTAGTAAGTGAAGCGGAAAATACCGCTAAATTATCTGACAGTCACGAGTATCAATTTGGATTTGTCAACTCACCAATTGAAGGAAAGGAATATGTCTTTGATTTTAATTTGGATATGGCACAATATTGTTTGAATGCTAAGATTGTCTATGATGATGGCACAGTTTTGGATCCTAGTGCTACTAATCTAAAAGTGACAGGTAAATTATGGCCTAATCAAGTGATTGCCGGAGTTCCCGGTTTGTTCTTTTTGGGACTTTCATCATTCGCTTTTATTGGTGCCCAAAAAGTCGGCAAGAAAGTCAAAGCATTACTCGAAAATGACAAAGTTACCGAAGAGCAAATAGTATTGGAAGATGCGAGAAAGCAAAAAATCTCACAAGGCCCATCCGGTCCTCCAAAACCAGTTGCCGGGCCAGGCGGGCCTCCACAATCAGTTAGCGGGCCAACAGGTTCGCCACAATCTGCTGACCCAAGTTCAGGGCCAGCCAATGTCGCATCAACCCCGACAGAATCACAACGTGCCGGTCCTCCCCCGGCAAGTAGTACTCAAGCATCGCCGGCAGAAACTTTTGCAGAACCTACAGAATCCTCGACATATGAAGATGCAGGCAACGGCTATTTCTATCGTAAAATGGCTGATGGTTCATACGAACAAACAATCTACATCCAAGACCAGTCAGGTCAATACATACCATACGAGTCATAGGCGTCAAACACCTTGGTTAATCGATTGTTTTTGAAACAATAAACAAGATGATTGAAAGGGTGAAACGATAGCGCAGGACTGGTGAAGAGGTTGTCCGATGAGTTAAAATCTAGTCTTACTGCGGCCAAACTCAAAGCCTTATGTATCCTAAACGACCTTCCCACATCAGGTAATAAATCGGACTTAGTTGACCGTTTGGTCGAATTTGGATTATCAAAAAAAGAATTGGGAATTGAAGAATTAGTCGGAGAAACAACAACTAAATCCTCGGCTTCAGAGGAATTAGATGACTTACAACCCAGTCTGTCACTGGAAGATGATGACACAATAACTCCCGAAGTCGAGCCGGCAAAAGCATCAACAGCACCTCCTGAAGTTGCTACAGTCAGTGATGACGATATTTTAGATGCTGAAGTTCTTGATGCCGAATTTATCACTTTAGATGAAGAAGTGAAAGCGCCAAAAACCCAAGTTCTAACACAATCAACAACTAAGTCTG